>NZ_JADYUD010000006.1 GCF_021531595.1 Fusobacterium perfoetens | reverse complement strand
CTTGTAATTTTTATCCTTGAAAAAATTGAAAACTTTTATAGGAAAAAGTAAGAAAAGCACGGTTTTTACCGTGCTTTTCTATTATTTTTAACTTTAATATAATCTTCCCCTAAAACACTTTTAAAAGCTTCCTCAGCATTATTATAAGTAGGTACAGTACTATCTTTTGCTATTATTTCAGCTTCTTTTATAGCCTTTATTGTTTCAGGATTATAATTATTTATTTTTGCTTCAAAAGGTAATCCACCTGTTCTAATCATTGATTTAACAAACATATTAAATGCTGTTGTCATATTTAAACCTAACTCATTACATAAATCATTAAATTCTTTTTTATCTTTTTCATCAATTCTTATATTTATAGTTGCTAATCCCATCTTATATCCCTCCTTTGAATATCCATTGTATGTATATTATATACATATTATACATATATTTTTATAAAAAGTCAAAAAATGATAGTAAATTTATATAAAACAAAACTCAGCCTCAGTGTTTAAAACACCAAGACTGAGTTCTGTTTAATGGGAGTTTTTTCTATGATGGGTAATTATATTTTTATTTACCATCTAAAACCAAACTAGAATTCATATCTAAATCCTAAGTTAGCCTGCCATTTATTATCTACTGTTGCTTCTCCTGTTTTTTGAACATCAATATACACATTCATATTTTCAACAAATCTGTAGTTTACTCCAACTCCAAATTCTGCCCAAGTATCTCCTAAATCTTCAGAAGTTCTTTCTAATGCTCCATCTTTTTCATATTCTGTGTCAATATCTCCTTGGAATTCTTTTACAAGAGCTGCTCTTGCATAAACATTTCCTTTATCACTGAATTTATATCCAACTGATGTTCCAACATTTCCTACTAGAGAATACATTGTATCTTGATGAACATCTACTCCTGCACTTGTTGTATAAGTTGTGTCATCTACTCTTCCAAGAGTTAATTCTACGCTTGGTTCAAGGAAGAATTTATCGTTTAAGTCAAATCTCTTTCCATATTGTCCACTTAAACTTGTTCCCCAGTTATTATAATCTCCAGATTGAGATTTATTTCCATCTTTGCTTGTTACATCAAATTTATTATGAAGTCTGCTTTGTTTTAAAACTACATCTGCAAACTGTCCGTCATTATTAAGCCATGTTGCATAGATTCCTGCTCCTACTGAATAGTTTTCTCCATGTCCTAAAGCATAGTCTGTTTCTCCATCAGTATAGCTTACTAATCCTCCAACAAACATTACACCATTATCAACAGTGTATTTTTTATCATATCCAACTTGGTAAGTTTGATAATCATTATCATATTTACTTCCATTTTCAATTTTACCAGTATATACTCTTGACCAAACTCCATGCTCTCCTGTAGAATTTCTTAATTCTCCCATTCTTTTATTTAGAGAGTTCATTTCTTGTCTCCAAGTTAAAAGATTAATTGTAGCAAGGTCTCTTATTCCTTCAACCATTGAGTTAAGATTTCCAACTTTTACAGAATCTTCTTTTACAACAATATTTCCTTTTTCATCTTTTACAAGTTCTGAAACATATTCTCTTGAAACAAATCCCTCTTCAAGTTTTGCATCAGCATTAAATTCTCCTTTTTCTACTTTTATATTTCCTGCAAGTTGGTTGAATACTTCTTCTGCTTTTTCTTTATCAACTTCAAGATTATCTATTCCTTGATAATTTACAGCAAAACGAGCATTTTTATTTTCTATTGTTCCTACATTAAGTTTTCCTGAAGTTGCTTTACCTGTTTTTTCATCAATAGCAGCAGCCATATTTACAGCTCCACCAGTTCCTTTTAAAGTTTTAACTTTAATATCATTGTCAATAGAATTATTATTTATAATTCCATTATCTAATGTTAAATCAGTAACAAAGCTATCTCCTGTGTTATTCCATTGAGCTTCATTAGATAATGATAATAACATTCCATTATTTTCACTGTATTCTAAATCACTATATTTAGTTGGTCTATAAATTTTTCCATTTAATACAGAATCTTTAGTAGAAAGATTTAAATTTATTCTAGTATCTTTTTCATTATCAGAATCTCCTTGGTGTTCAAAATAGATATCTCCATTCAATATAACCTTCTTATCTTTATTTTGATTTATATTTAATATACTATTTCCTCTAGAATCAATAGCTATTGTTAATCCTTTTTCAGATTTTGTATTAATTGTTAAATTTCCATTAACATCTATATGACTGTTAGAAAAACAAAGTATCCCAAGGGCATTTCCTTTTTTGGTACTAATATCCATTATAATATTTTCACTATTTAGTTTAATTTTTGCAACTTTTGTCACATCTACTTTATTAAGAGGATTACTAGTATTATTTTGAGAAATTACCCCAAATCCTGCACCTTCAGTAGAATTTACTGTTATTTTTAACTCTTCCCCATTAACAACTGTTTCTGCTCCTAGATTTTGATTATTATCATGACCTATATTAGCAATCCCAATAGCTAAACCTGTATTTTTCACATTTATTTCAACTTTTTCTGTATTTTTCTTTCCTAAAAAAAGTTTACTACCATTTATAGTATTAATTCCTCTAGCACCACTTTTATTAGAATTATTACTTTCTAATCTAATACTTATATTATTGCTTTCAACTTCTAGATTATGATGATTATTTATAATGTCCTTAGAGTTTAATTGTATTCCTATAGTAATACAGTATTTATACTTACATCATCTCTTATTGTTTCTTGATATAGTTCATTTCCTTTATCAATTGGTTCTGTAATAACTTCAGCAAACCCAACAGTTCCAGTAATCATAAAAGCAACCACAAATCCCATTGTAATTTTCACTTTTCTCTTTAAAAATCTCTTCAATGAACTTTCTACATAATTTTTCCCCATTTTAAAATCCTCCCGTAAATAAAATTCCTTAATAAATTTTTCAGGCAATAAGATAAGGTAAAATTAATTTCTGTCCCCACAGCATTAATTTATAAAGCGTTACCATCTCTGCCTCTTATCCTGAGTATAGTACATTTTATTTGAAATGCAAAATATTTTTTATAAAAATAAATTTTTAATATGTTTTTTTCATTAAAAAATATAGAAAAAATTTTTAATTATTTTAAATATATATTTTTATATATAAAAATAGAACTCAACCCCGATGTTTTCACATTAAGACTGAGTTCTGTTTTATTAATGATTTTTACTTAGATACTTAGTTAGATAAAATTTTATTTAATAAAAAGCCTATAAGTTTACTACTCACTTTATTAAGCATATATAGCAACAGGAATTACTATCGCTGAAGGACTGTTTATTTCAAATCTTACTTCAGGTAAATTAAATTGTTTCATATCAGCATTATTAAAAATATCTAAAAATCCATTTAAACTATTTTCATCCAAAAGATATAAAGATGTTTTCCTCAATAAATTTATACTTTCATCCTTCTCTTTACAAATTTTTATTACCTTTCCTAAAATTTTAAATTTTCCTCCAATTATTTCAGAAATATTGTCATTAGAAAGATATTGTTCTTGAGTTGACAACACTAATGTCCCATTTGGATTTTCTAAAATAAAATCAACTGTTCCTGAATGTTTTAATTCATCTAAAAATAGTTTTATTTGCTGTGCTGTACTATTATCTTCTTTTTTATAAGGCATATTTTTAACTTTTCCTGTATGTTTTTTAATAAAAATATCACTCATACGAAATAAATCCACAAATTTTTCTAGAAGATCAATCATAGGATTTTTTTGAAGCTCCCCTTCAATCTCAATAAAATCCCCTGTATTTATTTTAGAAATATCTAAATCTTCTCCTGCAGTACATGCTAGTAACTGATTATTAATAAGCTCTGAACGAAATTTTGATAATAAAGATACATTAGTGTGTACTTTTTCAAGTTTTGTTTGAGATACATTACTTACATTATCTTCTTTATCAAGACTTGCATTCACTTGTATTTTTAATAATTTGTCTAAAATTGCTTTTGTTGATAATCCACCACCTATTTTCATATCAGTTGTATTACTATTTTGATTAGATGAACTTACTTCACTTATCATAGAAAATCCATCTTCAATTATTGCTAACATATCTAAAACTGTTTTTTCATTTAAATATATTGGTATAATTAATTGTTCTTTTAAAGATATTTTTTTCATCATTATGTCACCTTTTATTAAATATATTCTTACAGTAATTTATTTAATAACTGAAAATGTTTTTTAACTTCCTCTTTTTCTTCCCAAGAATGACTCATCAGTAAAGTATTAAAAGTTGCTGTTGATCTATCTGGGTTTGTCACTGAAATAACTGCTGAGAATTTAGCTTTCAATACTTCTCTTTCATGTGTTAAATACCTTTTTAATTTTGCTTCAGGAATAAAAAAACTTTTAATATATTTATTAGCTTCATCAACTATATATTTTTCTTCCTGAGAGCTTTCACTGATAGCTTTCATAAGGAGAGTTTCTATTGCTCCTTGTTCATCAAAAGGTAAAATTATTGGAATTATACCAGTTGTATAATTTTCTCCCTCTGATTCAAAGTTCCAAGAGTTCAAGGCATTATTATTTAAATTTTGTATATTTATTCCACTTTCATTTAAAACAAATTTTATATTTTCCAAAGCTGTTTCTATTTCTGCATTATCTCTGTCTTGAATTATAAACACTTGATTAACTGCACATTCAGGCTGATTTAAATTAATTTCTTTTATGCTTTGAAAAGCCTTAAGAAAGTTATACTTCTCTTACTCATACTCTTAACTCCAAATCATAGTTTTCTCTATTATTAAGAGCTTCTTTCCCATTCATAATTTTTGCATATGTTTTATTTTCTTTCTTTTTAAGTCTTATTATAGAAATATCTTCAAGTATATCCTTATTAGCATATAAGAATTTATCTACTGCTTCAAGACTATGAGTTGTTAAAAATAGCTGAACATTTTCTTTTTTTGCAACTTCAACCATAAATTTAAAAACTTTCTGCATAATTGAAGTATGAAGAGCAGTTTCATATTCATCTACCAATAAAACTCCATTTTCTGCTTTTATAATAGCATTCAGCATTGTAAGGGCTTTTTTCAATCCATCTCCATATAATGCTACTGGAAGATATTCTCCATTTGACAATTCTAATACAGGAATATAATTATTTTCATTTGGAATATATCTTATATCCATAATATCTTTATCAAATTCTTGCAATAATGTAACAGCCTTATCTTTAATATCCTTACTTTTTAATAATTCAACAAAAATATCATTTATTATATGGTCTATCGTTTGAATAAAATGAACTTTAAAGTCAGGTGAAGTTACTTTAAAAGAAAAATTAGAATATTTATTTAAAACTAACTTTTCAATTTTATTATTTATAGAAATTTCATAAGTATAGTTGTCAATTTCCTCTTGATTCCCAATAATATTTTTATTTTCAGTAAGATGATATATTTTTTCTTTTGTAACTTTTATTTGTACATCTCTATTTTTATTTTTTATAGTTCCATTTATATTAAAGAAAGGAGAATCAGACTCTTTAATATTAAATAAATAATATAGTGAGTCTAGTATATTCATTCTTATTTCTGTTTTATAATTGTCTCTTTGGCTTGAAATCTTTGAAAGAGTATACATGGTTGGATTTGAAAAAATCTGTATTGCCTCTAATAAACTGGTTTTTCCTGCATTATTATCACCAACTAAAATATTAACACTTTTTAATTCTGTAATATTTAATTCCTGTATCCCTCTATAATTTTTTATATTAATATTTTTTATTTTGAGCATACTTCACCTCTCTTCTTTATTTTATTATAGTATACCATATTTTATAATTTTTAAACAAAAAAAACACATACAAAAAACAAAACTCAGCCCCAGTGTTTAACACCAAGACTGAGTTCTGTTTTTATTAAGGATTTTTATTTGGGTGCTTATTTAGTTAAGATAATATTTAGAATTTATATCCTATACCTGTTCCTATTATCCATTCATCATCATTATTATCATGTTCAAATCTATATGAGCCTTTTACATCAAACATTAATCCTTTTTCTGTTTCAAGTTCATATCTTAAATTTAGAGATAATGTATCTTTTTCTTTTTCAGGGACAAGAATATCAAAATCTTTTCCTAATTTTTCTCTACCGATTATTCTTCCAGTGATATATTCACTGTCATAACCTGAAAGCATTCTCTCATAAGATACACCACTTATAAATGAATGAGTAAGAGTATCAGATGTTATATTTTTTCTTAAATCAAGATTAACTGTTCCAGATAGATAGTCAAAAGTTTTAGAATCTGTTTCTATTGCAAGAACACCATATTCTTTTACTCCATCTTGGTCTACATAGCTATATTCTAAAGTTACTGATGGTTCAAAGAAGAAGTTGTTTCCAAGTTCTTTTGAATATTTTGTATTTCCATAGATATTAAATCCTCTGTCATGATAATTTTCAGAGTATTTTCTTGTATCAGTTACTCCATAACCTAAGGCTGTTCTATCTCCCTTATAATCTCCATGTTGGAATCCTGCTCCTAAAGTAAATCTAAAATTATTTAGATATTTTTTAGCATAAGCACCAAAGTAGAAAGAATCTCCTTCAACTTTTGAAGCACCAATTTCTGTTTCAGAGTTATTTCCACCGAAGATTATACCTGTAGTTAAATCTTTTTCTTTTCCATATTCAGCTTTAAAGTATCCACCATTTATTTTTGTATCAGCATGGTCAGTATGAGAGCCTACATCATAAGTGTAGTATCCTCTTCCATAGAAAGTATCTTTTGTTCCACCGTCAACATGAGTGAATCCTCCGTAGATTGCCCACTCTTTATAATCAGGTTTTAAATCTCTGTCAGCAAGATTTTTCATCATGCTCATAGTTTTTCTTGAAAGTTCAGATGAATAAGCATAAGGGTTTTCTGCAAAAATATCGTGAAGATATTTTAAAAACTCTCCTACTTTTTCATCTGTAAGTCCTGCAAATTCACTTGGAAGAAGTCCATCTACAGAATGCATACTTTCATAAATTTTATTTAATTTTTCATAAGTAATTGTATCTATATCCCCTGTATCTTGTTTACTTCCTCCAATGAAATCATCTAAATTTTCTGCTACACTTACTTGTATTTCAGATGTTGAATCTTTATCACTTGTTTCTTTTGTCATATATAATGGATTAGTAAAATCAACTGTTACATTTTCTAATTTATTACTTCCAAAAGAGATAATCTCTTCATTTTGTCCACCAATAAAATTAATATTTAATTTTCCATTTTTATCAGGAGAAATAGAAGTTATAATTGTTCCGTCATTTCCATGAAGAGCATGACCTATAATTTTTCCATCAGAATCTTTTTTAGTTCCATCAACTCTTAAAGTAAGAGTTCCTTTATCTTCTATTGTTATTTTTTCTGCTCCTGAAATTTTTATATTTTCAAATAAAGTTATATTACTGTCTACATTAATATTTTCAAAGTTTGAAATATTATGAAGAACATTCATATTATCAGCAGAAGATGAATTAAATGTAAGTGTATCACTATCTGCTCCGCCATCAAGGTCTTTATTAATTTGAACAGTATTATTTATAGTAAGCTCATCTTCTCCAGCTCCTAAATCAATTTTACCATTTATTATTGATTCTCCTGTAAGAGTAATAGTATCTTTTGAAGTACTTCCAGTAAAAGCATTTTCTCCTGCATTTACTATAACATTATTTCCAGTGAAATCTTTTCCAGTAAGAGTTACTGCATTTTTATAACCATTTATTGTACTATCAGAAAGTGTAAGTTCACTGTCTATATTAAAAGCTGTACCTTCTTTTCCAACAACATTAATAATAAGGTTTTCATTTTTATTTTTATCAGCAAGTTCTGTTGATGTAACAACTCTAGCAGTAGTTTTATCAGATTCAACACCATTTATAATTTCTTTTCCGTCGTGTATTCCTCCATCTCCTGCTTCAATTTTATCTCCACTTATTAATAAACCATAGTTTGTTATTTTGCTTTCATCAACACCTTCAATAGCTTTATTACTTCCAGCTATTATACCATAATTTTTTACTGATACCATTTTATCATCATCAGCTATAGATATTAATCCATTCCCTGACATTTCACCTGAATTTTTATTTCCTAAAATTATGCCTTCATTTAATAGATTAATTGAACTTACAGTGATCATTCCATTTCCTGACCTATCTCCAACTTTACTACTTCCGGATATTATACCATAATTTTCTACTGATACTTCTTCTGTATGGGGATCCTTTGCAAATCCATTTCCTGAACCTTCTCCTGAACCTTCCCCTAAGATTATTCCTGTATTTAATATCTCTTTTATTGTTTTTCTTTCTGGATTGTAAATTCCACTTCCCTCAGCTTCTCCTAAAATTAAACCACTATTTTCTATTTTTTCTATTGTTCCATCATTATAAATTCCGAATCCTGAACCAAGAAATGGAGAATTTCCTGAGATTATCCCTGTATTAGTTATTTCTTTTATTATTCCACCAACATTTATTATTCCATTTCCTATATATGTTTCTGAAGGATTTCCTAAAAAATTTCCTGAAAAATTTCCTGAGATTATCCCTGTATTAGTTATTTCTTTTATTATTCCACCAACATTTATTATTCCATTTCCTGAAAAATTTCTTGAACCTTCTCCTAAACCTTCTCCTGAAATTATCCCTGTATTAGTTATTACTCCTATGTTTGTTTTAACCTCTTCTTCCCCTTTATAACCAATCGCAATTCCATTTCCTAATAAAGTATTATTTTCAGTATTTCCAAAAATACTTCCATTATTGATAATATTAAAGTTTTCATTTTCCCCTGTTATTTGAATTCCATTTCCATCTTGGACATTAATAATATCATCAGTAGTCCAAGTATTATTATTCTTATCAAGAATACCTATCTCTTGGTTTATTTTAATCTCTCCATTTTCAAGTGTGATTTCAACTGTTTTATCAGCAGCTCCAAATGAAACCATTCCAGTAATTAAAAAAGAAACCACAACCCCCATTGTGATTTTTACTTTTCTTTTAAGAAATCTCTTAAGTGAATTTTCTACATAATTTTTACCCATACTTAAACCCCTCCTGTGAAACCTTTACCTCTTTGACCTCTTTTTTAACCTTTTTTTTGACCTATCAAAAGTAATTACAATATTTTATCCCCCTTTAATATTGTATAATTACTTTTAAATTTTTCTACATCTTGGAAATATGGTAATCAGATTATTTTTCTATTACTTTTATTAAAAAAAGTAATAAAAAAACAGTCTGATTTAAGGGGAATCAAACTGTTTAATTAGTTAAAATTATTTATACTATTTTTTGTAAAACTCACTCTATATTTTTTAAATACATTCAATTTGATTATAGTCCTGCTTGTTTTAATTGTCAAGCACTTTTTTTAAAATTAAAATTTTTTAAAAAAATTGAAGTTTTTTTGATAATTTTTTTTATTCACAATTTTTTCTCATTTTACAACTGTTCACTTTTGGGAATTGGTTATTTCTTGTGCAAAATAAGCCCTTTCGTGTAAATTTTGACCGTTTTTATTTTTGACATTTTTCAAAGTTTTTTATATAATTCTGTCACGCATGCGGCTTAACTTAAGAGAAATTTCTCTGTTTAATAATTTTTTAAAGGGAGAGATAAAAATGCTTAAAAAGTCACTCAAAAGAAGAAGTAAAAAAAATTTAACACCTAAAGATATTTTAAAAATAAATAACTATTTTAAAGAACAGGAATATATAAAGTTCTTTCAAACTTACAAAACCTCTGAACAGCACCAAAAACAAATAAACGGTTTTTATTATAACTGTTCAAAATATCTTGAAAATCCTTTTTCATATATCCCAAAATATACTGACGACCTTTTTGAATACAGATATATGACAAAGGCTATAAAAACACTTGGACCTCTTACCAAACCCCATAACCTAGCCGATTTCCTTGACATTGATGTGGACATTGTATTTGATGCCATTGAAAAAGGAGTTATCCCCTGCTTTGCCTATGACGGCATTTATTCCATAAAAACAAAAGAAATTTTTCCATTTTTAAGTAAAATTCATCCTCATCAAAGATATAGAAATGAATACTGATAATATTACAACCTTTAAAAAAAGGTTCTTATTTCTTTTTGACGATTTAGATATTGATAAATACAGGCATTTAAAAGATGAAAGACTTAAAAGGGAAAGGGAAGAAAAAATTAAAAGGGAAAAAGCTATAAAACGGCGTGAAAAAAGGAGGCTTAAACTTATGCAGATTGCTCAGGATATGGATAAAGAAATAAAGCTATATCTTCTTAAGGTGTCTCCTCCAAGAGATGACTTTGAAGAAATGCTTCTTGAAAAATTAAAAAAAGAACTGGGAACAATAACTTCTGTAAAAGAAGTTTCCATGTTTCTTAAAATAAGCAGAAGTTATATTTATCAGGCAATAGATAACGGGGAAATTCTTACTTTGCAAAAAGGAAAAAGAAAATTTATTATAACAGAAGGGCTTCTTCCCTTCTTAAGAAATTAATTATTAAAATTTTAACTCTAAATAATCTTATAAAAGGAGAGGATAGGAAAATGAAATATAATATCTGTGGATATAATCAAAAAGCTCTTATTAAATATGGACTTGACGGAAATGATGCTCTGCTTTTAAGAACTATCATGGATATATACTCAAGTTCCTCTGACACACTTGAATATTTAATTATAAATGAAGATAAATATATGTGGCTCACTTATAGCTATCTTGCTGAACAAATTCAGATTTTAGGAAGTGTGAGAACTATTAAAAGAAAAATTGATAACTTTATAGAAAAAGATATTCTTAAAAAAGTTATTCTTTCAAGCAAAAAAGGAAGAACAGGAAAATTTATGTATCTTGCTCCCGGAAATCTTTACAGCACTCTTAATGATTTTGACTTTTATAAACAAAATGAAAATGATTATTCTGAAAATACTCATATGACAAAAACAGGGTATCAAGTGACAAAATGTGACAGCCCTCATGACACAATGTCATCTGAACCAGTGACAATTTGTCATGACAAAGATACTTCTATAACTGATAATTCTATAGCTGATTATAATATTACTCACACAGGGGAGGAAAATCCCATGCCTGTCATTGAGGATATTTTGAAAAAATACAAAGAATATTCTCTCCCAACTTATGACTTCAGACCTAAAAACAGTGTAATTTTAAACTGTCTTTATTCTCTTGGGGCAGAAAAATTTTTTAAAGCATTGGAAATTATGGGAAAAAGTCAGTTTGTTAAAAATAATTTCAGCATAAACACAATTTTTAAAGTTGATAATCTTAAAAGTGCTTTAAACGGAAGTTTTGCTGACAGATGTTCTTCTTACAGAAAATCTCCCTCTGATACAAGGCTTAATATTAATAACAGCAAAGTTTATGAAGAAAATAAAGACAATGAAGAACTTTATAAAATGTTAGGGTTAAGGTGAGTGCTTTGGAAATTATTACATGGGAAAATATTAAAGATTTAAGCTCAGGAAATAAAAATTTAAACCTTGATTTTTCAGGAGATAAAACCCCTGAATATGACTATTCAAGAAGATGCAGTGAGTGTGGCAGCCCTTATATTATAAACCGTATGCTCCCTGAAGAAATGATTAAAATTTTAGGGGACAAAATAAAATATATTCCCAGCTGTAAATGCCATGAAACTTTCTATGAAAGAAAAATTAAAGATCTTTCTCTTAAATCTGACAGGGAAAGACTTTTAAACAGAGGCTATAAATACAGACACTTCTCTGCTATTGACAGCAAATTTTTAAATTCAACTTTTGAAAAGGCTGATTTCACTGAAAACCTTTCTATCTGTAAAAGATATGCTCAGGCTTTTATGATTAAAGATGTCCGTGTAGGGCTTATTTTATATGGAAACTCAGGAACTGGAAAAACTTTTGACAGTGCTTGTATTGGGAATTACCTTATGGAAAGAGGGAAAAGTGTTATGGCTCTTAATCTCGGGCTTTATTTAAGCAGACTTAAACTTGAATGGAGCACTATGGAAGTGGAAGTTTTAAAAAAAGCTGCTGAATGTGACTTGCTTATTATTGATGATTTCGGAGCAGAAAAAATTTCTGACTGGGTGCTTGAAAAAGTCTTTCTCCTTATTGATACAAGATACAAATCTGAAAAACCTATTATTATTTCAACCAATTTAGAATATATAAAAGATAAAGACTGTGATATTTCAAAACTTTTCGGAAAAAGAATAAAAGACAGAATAAATGAAATGTGCTATGGTTTGTGCTACAGAGGTAAAAGCAGAAGAAAAGCTGCTGATGATAAATTTAAAGAGCTTATTATATAAATTTCATTTTTCATCAACTTCCTTCCTTTATATTATATATAATCTCTCCCTTAATATATACGAATTTATATATAATAAAATAAGCTAAGAAAAAATAACTGCTGTTTATTACGGCTCACAGAATGAAAATTTGGAACTCACTTCGTTCAGACAGCCAAATTTTCTTTATTCTGTTTTGCCTTATAAACTAGAGCAGTTATTTTTAATATTGCTTATTTTATTTATATAAATTCTAAAAATAATTGTAAAATATAAATTTTTCTTTTATATAAAAACTTATATGATTATTTCTCCAATCTTAGCACTATGCGAAAAAAAATAAATACTCCCTGATTAAATATAATATATAAAAACCTGTATATTACAAAGGAAGGTTTTTGTTAAATATTGCAAAGTATATAATTAGTTCTTTAAATCTTAGCATCATGCGAATGAAAGGAAGTGAAAAACCATAATCTCTCCCACAATTTCATGCAATAAGTTTACATATATATAAAGGAAGGTTTTTGATAAAAAATAAATTGTAAAATATGAAATAAAGTGATATACTTAAGTTAATATGTTAGTACCATAGTGTTGACGCAAGCTAATAACTTGCCGAGCAAGTGGGAGACATCGCTGTAATATATAAAATAGTTACAGCGATTTTTTTATACAAAAATTAGGGAAGAGTTTTATCAGAAAATATCGCTTAACTCATACTACTTTATCTTTAAATTTACTTTTTAAGTGAAAGTGTATAAAGGAAAATTTATATAAATAAGATAATTTAAAAAAATCTGTAAAAATAAAATTTTTGAGATTAAAAATATTTTTGTAATTTATGAAGCGAACTGAATGCTAAAAAATGACATGTTTGAGGGCTTTAGCCCGAGTTTGTCATTTTTAATGAAGTGAGCAAAATAAATAAAAAATATTTTTTTGTAAAAAATTTTATTTTACAGATTAAATTTATTTCATTTTTTTATTAATATAACTTAAAGAAAAAAAGTCAGCGATATTTAATCACTGACTTTTTATATATCCTATTTTGTATATTTATCTTTTAATTTTTCAAGAAGTTCCTCATCAACATCTATATCTTCAAAGTAAACTCTTGGAATTACTCTGTCCATAGGCAGAATACCTATTGACATTACTATCCCTTCAGGCAGAGACATTCTGAAAGTTTTTAAGTATTTAAGCATTTTATCAACTTCTCCACTTGGAACACTTAACATGAATATACAGTCTGTTCCAGGCCATACAGTTGAATTCTTATGTTTTATCTTATCACTCCACACAGTTTCAAGTTTTTTCTGAACAGCATAATAATAAAATCTTATCTCTTCAAAGAACTCTTCCAATCTGGCTTTTTGTGCTTCATTGATATAAACTAGTATTAACTTAAAATCTGAATAAAATTCCTCTCTTTTCATTTCCAATCCTCCCCTTCATGGTTGTTCTTAATTTATTATTCTAAATTATTTATTTTTTTCCTTTTTTTTAGGAAACTTTGATATTAACTTTCTAAAAATCTTTTTAATAAATCTTAAAACAGCGTTGTTCATATCTTCTACAAGTGTATAGAAAATAGGAATTACAACCAGTGTAAGAAGTGTTGAAAATGCAAGTCCGAACATTGTTGTAATAGCCATACCTCTGTAAATTTCAGAACCTTCACCAATTCCAAGTGATAATGGAAGCATACCAAATACTGTTGTCATTGTAGTCATAAGAATTGGTCTAAGTCTTGTTCTACATGATTCAATTACAGCTTCTTCTCTTTCGCTTCCTCTTTCTCTTGTCATCTTAATGAAGTCAATAAGAACGATAGCGTTATTAACAACTATACCTGCAAGCATTATTACCCCAATCATAACCATTACATCTACAGGCTGATTTGTAACTATAAGCCCAAATATAACTCCGATAAGTGCAAGAGGGATTGAACCTATAATAATTATTGGGAATACAAAGTTTTCAAACTGTGATGCAAGTAGTGCATAAATAAGGAAAATAGATATTGCAAGAGCTGCTCCAAGCTGTGTAGAAGCATCTGCAAGGTTTTCAGATTCTCCTCCCCATTTATATGAAATAGAACTTGGTGGATTTGTTTCTTCAAAGGCTTTTAACATTTCGTTTTGAATGCTTTTAAGTCCAACTCCTCCATCGTTTGCAGATACAGTAACACTGTATATTCTGTCTGTTTTATTAATTTCAGGAGAACCTTCTGCCATTTCTATTGTTGTAAGGTCAGATAATTTTATAAACTGTCCTTCTCCAATTTTTATATTAATATTACTTAAATCACTTACTGTTTTTCTCTTATCTTTAGGAAGTCTGATTAAAACATCAATTTCTTCTGTTCCTGTTTTAACTGTAAGAGTATCTCCTCTGTCTCCTCCAAGAACAAAATAACTTACTGTTTGTCCAACTTCAACTGGGTTTATACCGTAGCTTCTTATCTTTTCTCTGTTAAGAACTACTCTTGCTTCTGGGTTACCTGCGTCAACTGTTGAAGTAACATCAACTGCTCCGGGATATTTAACAAGTTTTTCCATTACCTCTTTACCTATTATCTTAAGTTCATCAAGGTTTGGTCCAACTATGTCAAATTCAACTGCTCTCTGAGGAGAACGCATTTGGAAATCTTCAGAAAGGTTTGGTCTGATACCGGGTATCTTTTCAACCTTTGGTCTGATTTCATTTATAATATTGAATACTGATTCGTCTCTTGTATCTTTTTTACCAATTTCAACATTGACTGCAACTGTGTCATTTTGAACTAAGCTGAAATATGTTTGAGTATATGGATTTGCTTTTACTATATCCTCAATTTGTCTTGCTATTCTTTCAGCTTTATCAATATCCACACCTTTTCCAAGCTCAGCTACAACTGAATATCTACCTTGGTCTTGTTTAGGCATGAATTCAACTCTTAAGAATCTTGTTCCAACTGTCATTGTAAATATGAATAAAACTATTGGAATAAGTATTGTTTTAAATCTATTTTTTACAGCCCAGTTAATAACAACAAGGTATTTTTCTTTTACTTTAGCAAATATTTTTCCTTCTTTTGTAATGTTTTGTTTATTAGAAAGGAATCTGCTGGCAACCATTGGCATTAATGTAAGTGATACTATAAGTGCTGCAAGGTTTGAGAAGATAATTGAGAATGATAGATCTCTGAATATCTCTCTGGCAATTCCCGGAATAAATAATACTGGAATAAATACGACCATTGTTGTAAGTGATGATGCTATAACTGACATTGTAACTTCTGTTGTACCATCATCTGCTGCTGCCATAACAGGAGATTTAAGTTCTGTCATGTGTCTATAGATATTATCTATAACAACAACCGAGTTGTCTGTAAGCATTCCAACTCCAAGTGAAAGTCCCATAAGTGAAATAAGGTTTAAACTTGTTCCATTAAGGGCAAGGAATGCAAATGTAAATATTACTGATACTGGAAGTGCTATTGAAATTAAAACTGTTGCTCTTATATTTTTAAGGAATAGTAAAAGTACTATTGTAGCAAGTATAAGGGCTTGAACTGCACTTGATGCAATACTTGAAATTGATGTTACGATATCTGTTGATGTATCAAGCATTACTGTAAATTCTGTTCCCGGAGGCATTACTGATTTTACACTGCCAAGAACTTTTCTTGCTCCATTATTAAGGTCTATTGTACTTCCGTCAGAAGATTTTTCTATTACAAGAACCACATTTTCTTTACCATTGAAGTATCCCACATCTGTAGGATCTTCTGTTGTAAGCACAACATCTGCTATATCTTTTACTCTTAAAGTATTACCATTACTTTTTAAGATGATATTTTCAATCTGGTCTATGTAGTTTGTTTCTCCCATAAATCTTGCAACTATCTGTTTATCTCCAGTGTCAATAGTTCCAAGAGGGATACTTTGGCTTGATGCACCTATAAGTTGATAAAGTTCCATAGGAGACATTCCAAATGCTGCAAGTTTATCTCCATTTACTTGGATTTGAACTTGTTTGTCTGGTGTACCGAATACATTAACTTCTCCTATACCTTTTAAACTTTCAAGTCTTGGTTTTACATAGTTTTCAATGGCTGTGTTAAGTTCCATTCTTGATGCCCCTGTAACTGAAACAACCATTGTTAAGTTTCCTACCCCTGCTTCAACTTTTCTTACAACAGGAGTGTCAGCATCATCAGGAAGGTCATTTGTAAGTCTTGATACCTCTCTCTGAATATCTGTTACTTTGTCATCTGCATCTATACCGTAGTTAAATTGTACAACTACTGTTGATTGCCCATATTGTGAAGTTGATTCAATTTTATCTATTCCTTCTACATTGGGCAGAACTTCTTCTATTTTTTTAGTAATCTGTGTTTCCACATCTTCTGGTACAGCCCCGTTCCATGTTGTTCTTATAGTTACAACAGGAATGTTCATATTAGGAAGCATTTCAGATTTCATTGAAAACATTGCTATAAGCCCTATGAACATCATAGAAATCATAAGCATTGTTGTTGCTACCGGTCTGCGTATTGATAATCCTGCTAATGTCATCTATCTTTTCACCTCATTAATTTCTTATAAATTATTTTGCCTGAGTATTTGCTTCAGTTACTGCTTCCTGAACTTTGTCCCCTTCTTCAAGTCCGAATACTCCGTCAACAACGATTGTATCTCCTTCTTTTATTGTATCTGAAAGAAGTGCTGTGTATGGAGGGTTAGTTGCTCCTGGTTTAACTTCTATTCTTCTTACTCTTCCATCTTCTACTTTATATACATAACTTATAAGTTCTCTTATAAATACAGCAGAATCTTTTGTAGAAAGAACTTCAACTTCTCCAACAGGAATTGTTGCATAAGCATACATACCATCTTTTACAGCTCTGTCATTATTTTCTATACCAATTTTGATTTTGAATTTTTTAGTACCTGAATCTGCAATAGGGTTAATTTCAAGAATTTTTCCTTCTATTGTTTTTCCTGCTGCAGGAACTTCAACTGAAACAGGCCCTCCAACTTGAATTTGAGTAAGCCATTCAGCAGGGAATCCTACATAACTTTCCATTACATTATCATCAATAACTGTAAATACAACATCATCTGCAGAAACTTCATTTCCTTCTTTTCCAAATAAGTTACCTACAATTCCATCAATATCAGCTTTTCTGAATAATTTATCATAATCATTCTTAGCATTTTCAAATGATGCTTTTGCTGATTCATAAGAACCTTTTGCATTTACATATGTATTTTCATAATCAACATATTCTAAGTAAGAAATTAAATCTTTTTCATAAAGTTGTTTGAATTTTGAGTAGTTATTTCTTGCAATTTTATATGCAGCTTCAGCTGATGCATAGCTTGCTTTTGCTGATAAATATGTTGATTCAGTAGCAGAGTCTGTAAGTTTCATTACAATTTCTCCTTTTTTAACTGAATCTCCATTTCTTTTTAAAATCTTAGCTATTGTTCCACCTTTTTCAGTTTTATGATCAATTTTTCCTTCAGGCTCTAAAACAGCGTCTGTTTTAAAAATTTGGCTCATTTTTCTCATTTGAGCAGGTTCTGTTACTACATATTTTATTTTTTCAACAGGTTTAGCTTCTTCTTTATCTTTTCCACACCCTGCAAACATTACTGCAGCTGCCAGTGCTGTTAAAAATATCTTTTTCATGAATTTCCTCCTAAAATTTACCCTATTTTATATTAATAATGATCTGTATCTTTCAAAAGCAACTAGATAATCTGTTTCAGCTTTGTTATAATCAACTTTGCTTTGTCTTAACTGAGCTTCAGAATTTAAATAATCCTGAGTTGATAAAAGTCCAGCTTTATATCTTTCAGTATCTATTGCATAATTTTCCTGAGATGCCTCAAGAGAACTTCTCATTGCAATTCTTAGTTTTTCAAGTCTTATAACTTCACTGTAAGCAGTTGTAAGATTGATTTCTATATTATCTTGTGCAATGCTGTCATTTAATTTTTCAATCTTATAGCTTTCATTTGCTGCTCTGTAGCTGTCTATTCCACTTCCGAAGTTAAACATTTCCCAAGAAACAGAAACTCCTCCTCTCCATTCTTCATTGTGGAAAGTGTCGTCCATACTGTCTCTTTCATATCCTCCATATTGTACAAAAGCATTAACTTTTGGAAGGTTGTCACTGAAGGCTACCATCTTTTCAGCCTTAGCATATTCTACATTGTTCTTTGCAATAAGTGCATCAAGACTTGAAGTCTTAGCAGTAACCATATCTTTATCAAAGTCTATTCCTTCACTTAAACCTTCAGGAACTGAAAAATCTGTAAGTGTAAGTTCTTCATCAAGAAGTCCTGTTTCTATTTTAAGTTTTTTCATTTCAACTTCAATAAGGTTTTTAACCTGAACTATATTTGATTCAACTTCAAGCATAGAAACCTCTGTTTTAAGAAGATCTGCTTTTATAATAAGTTTTAAATCTAATTTATTTTTTTGCTCTTTATGTCTTATTTCAAGTTCTTTTTTTGAAGTTTCAAGAGCTTCAAGGTCTTTCTGATATCTTATAATATTAGAATACATTTGGATTGTATCAAGTCTTACATCTCTTTTTTCTGCAATGTAAGATAAATCCATAATATTTGACTGAGCCTTTGCTCCTTTAATTCCTCCTAAGATTGCTCCTCCTTGGAAAATAGGCTGTGATATTACAATTTGACTTGAATATCCACCTTTACCTTCATGAGCGTTATTCTTATACTTTCCTGAATCGCTTATGTTTGAAATTTTATTTACTCCTGTTTCTCTTCCATACATATCTCTTTTTGTATGTTCAAAACGAGAGTAGCTTCCTTCATAAGCCACACTTGGCAATGCTGTTTTAAAAGCTCTTGCCAGATTAAGTTCTCCTATCTTCATGTTTTTTGAAGATATTTGGATTTTTTTACTGTTATTAAGAGACAGCTCTATAGCTTCATCAAGTGTAAGATTTCTTGCAAATGCAGCTGTGCTCATTAAAAATAGTATGCCCAAAACCTTTTTCATGTTGCCTCCTTTAAAAATATTTATAATTAAAATTTTATTTTCTTACAAGTTTTATTAATATATTTGTCATAAATTTTGCTTCATAATCAAAATCTATACTGCTTATTTTATTTTTTACATCTGTAAGAGATGTTTCAACAAATCTATTTTCAGATGGGAACAAATTATTTATGTAGAAAGTGTTTATCATACCAAAGATTAAAAGTCCATATCTTTCATAATCTCTCTCTTCTTTAATATCCACTTCATCTTTAAATTTTTTAAGTATATTTATAAATTCCTGTTTTCTTCTTGCTTTATCTTTTTCAAGTCTTTCTATAACAACTTCTCCAACACTGTCCACACTTCTCATCATAGTTGTCATAACCAAAATAAATTCAGCATCATCTACAGATACTGTCAGATAATATTTCACATACTCTCTTATTATATCTTCCAAACTTCCTTCAGAAGCTATAATCTCTTTCACACTTCCACTTCTATTTTCAAGTTTTTCTATAAGAAGTGTTTCCATAAGATAATCTTTTGATTTAAAGTAAGTGTAGAAACTTCCTTTTGCTATTCCAGCTTCTCTTGTTATATCCTCAACACTTGTTTTCCTATAACCTTTTTCAATAATAAGCTTTTTAGCTGCGTGTATTATCTCCTCTCTTTTAACTTGTTTTTTCACAGCAATCCCCTTTCCAGACATATGACTATATGGTCATTATTATACCAAAACATTTTACTACATTCTGACTGAGTAGTCAATACTTTTTTCTTTTATTTTTACTTATTTTATAACAAAAAAAATTATAAAAATAAAACAAGCCTCCACAAAAGTGAAGACTTGTATCATAGCTTTTTTGTTTATCCTAAATTTAAACGAATTCCCTCAGTAACGGTTGTTACTTAGTAATTAAAAGAAAAGCAACATAATAACAATTCTACCATATATTATGAGCAGCTGCTCCATAACCTGAACTAGTTGAATAATATTTTGCATCTACAGGTTTTCCATTATAAAGCATAACTTCCCCATAAGTTTCTTTTATTGCTCTTGTAGAAGTAGGATTTTCATCTACATTATTATACATCTGGCTTCTTGTATCATCTATAACATGGAAACCTTCTTTTTTAAATCTGCTGTTAAAATAATCATTAAGAGCATAAGTTCTTGCTGCAACAGCCTGTGCTTTAAGGGCTTCAAGTCCAAAACTTTCAGGCATTTCACTTGGAAGAACCTGAAGAAGATAGTCTTCCATATTAACTTCATTTATCATTCTCACTGCCTTTGAATTTGTAGGAGAAAGTTTAATTTCCATAGTTCCTCTGTATACAGGGTAACTTGTTTTTCTATGTCCTCTTTTAAGGCTCGTTACTATTACTTTATTATCATTACTTTTATATTTTACCCCTTGAACAGTCTCTGCTCTTTTTTTACCATTTACATAGATTATTTTTTTTCTTCCATCTGAAACTATTTTTACATTATCTCTTGGATTAAGTTTCATATTCATCCAGCTGTTTGTAAGTGTTGCCTTACTATGTGAAGTAAGAGTT
Source organism: Fusobacterium perfoetens (assembly GCF_021531595.1). Taxonomy (NCBI): domain Bacteria; kingdom Fusobacteriati; phylum Fusobacteriota; class Fusobacteriia; order Fusobacteriales; family Fusobacteriaceae; genus Fusobacterium; species Fusobacterium perfoetens. The sequence continues at coordinate 141,677 of NZ_JADYUD010000006.1, read as the reverse complement.
ACTGTACTGTGGTCAAGGCTTCTGTGCCCATTTGTTGTTATTCCAACTCTTATAGTTTTTCCAACACCATCAAGTCTGTACATATTTCTTAAAGAAACATCTGTATAATAGCAACCAAGTATTTTCTTATGGCTGTATCCATAGTTTTTAGCAAGGTCATATGCTCCATATTGTGACATTCCCACTCCATGTCCATATCCTCCTCCATAAACATGGTATGTCTTTCCTTTTTTCTCTATTGCAAGGAAACCTGAAGGAAGAAGCCATGGATTTGAAAGAGCAGCCTTTTCAGAATATGTGCTGTCACCACCTTTTGCTCTGTAAACTTTAACTTTTTCTCCTATGTTATTTTTACTAAGTCCAAGGACAACTCTTACTGCATATTCTCCTTTTACAAGATATTCCCCATTTGTTCCACTTACAAGAAGATAAGTTATTACACCTGATTTTCCTCTTTCAAGAACTATAAGTTTTTTTAAGTTTCCCACAGGATTTGCAGGAACTTTTTTTCTCACCCATCTATTTCCAGAAAGAGTAAGAACAGAACTTGCTCTTGAATTATAAGAAGAAACTAATGTTTTGTTTATACTTCTTGAATAATCTCTCTCATCAACTGAAAAATACCATCTCCAGTAATATGAATTATCTCCAAAACCTTCTGTATCAAGGTCTTTATAAAAATTCAGTATTTTTGATTCACTATATCTGTTTAAAAATGTTCTTTTCCCTTTTATATGGCTTGTTGCCTGAAGATAAGGAACTTCTGTCCCTCTTCTTCCATCAGGAGAAGGATAACCATATTTTGAAAAATATGACATTCTGTCATTTGTACTGTGCTCATTTCTTGATGCTTCAAAATTTCTTGTTCCTGTTGACGAACACCCTGAAATTATAATCCCCATAACAAGAACAAAAATTATATATATATTTTTCATTGCTTCTCCTTATCTATATTTCAAGCTTATGACAAGCTATATACTCTCTTACTCTTTCAAGTTCTTTTTCTGTATCAACACCTATTATTTTATAAGGTGTAGGAAGAACTTTTATCTTATATCCATTTTCAAGCACTCTTAACTGCTCAAGAGATTCTGATATTTCAAGAGGTGTTTGTTCCCATTTTGAATATTCAAGAACAAAGTCTCTTTTATACCCATATATTCCCACATGTTTATAATAATTTTTCATATCCTCTTTTCTTGGATAAGGAATTACAGATCTTGAAAAATATATTGCATAATCATTTTTATCTGTAATTACTTTTACACTGTTTGGATTTTCAACCTCTTCCATTGTATCAAGCTTATGTTTAAGAGTTCCCATTTTAAGTTCAGGTTCTTTTCTAAAAGCCTCAATAAGAGAATTTATCATATCTTTTTCAATTAAAGGCTCATCTCCTTGAATGTTTATAACCACATCATAATCTGTTATTTTTTCACATACTTCTGCTATTCTGCTCGTACCATTTGGGTGATTCTCACTTGTCATTATAACTTTTCCCCCAAATCTTTCCACTTCATCAAAAATTCTTTTATCATCTGTAGCTACAATTACATCATCTAGGTCTGAAAGTTTTGCTCTTTTATAAACCCACTCTATCATACTGTGCCCACATATATCCTTAAGAGGTTTCCCCTCTAATCTGCTTGATCCATAACGGGCAGGAATTATTCCTAAAAATTTCATTTTACATCCTCCTTATTAATGTGTAAAATATAAATACCTAATATTGATTATACAAGAAAATAGAAATTTATAAAAGATTTTTTTATGGAGGTTATTTGATTAATGAAATTATACTTTGTTCGTCACGGAGAAACAGTCTGGAATACTCTTAAAATATTTCAGGGAATAAAAAATTCTCCTCTTACTGAAAATGGAAAAGAGCAGACAAGAAAACTTAAAGAAAGTCTTAAGGACATAGAATTTACACATTTCTATTCCTCTCCTCTTGGAAGAGCCCTTGAAACAATAAACATTCTTACAGAGGATAGAAATAATCCAAAAATTGAAATTATACCTGAATTCAGAGAAATAAATATGGGAGAAATGGAAGGAATTCCAAGAGCAGATTTTGAAGCTATGTATCCTGTGCAATTTTATAATCTTTGGAATAACGGGCAAGAATATGATCCTGAAGCTTTTGGTGGGGAAACTTTTGACAGTGTTTACAAAAGAGCTGGGGAAGGACTTAAGAAAATAATAGAAAATCATTCTCAAGATGATGTTCTTCTTATTGTTTCTCATGGGGTAACTCTTGAATCAATTTTTGCAAACATTACAAATTCTGGTGTTGAAAGTTTTGCTGAAAGAAAAGTACCTAAAAACACAAGTGTCACTGTTGCTGAATATAAAGATGGAAAGTGGGAAATTCTTCTATTCTCTGATACATCACATTTATCATAAAAATAAGGGGTTATTGTAAATCTATAACCCCTTATTTATAAAGATTTTTTGTATTTATAAACTTTACTGTTTTATTAGTGAGAAACTTTGAAACATCTTCTCCATTTCTTATTTTTTCCTTTATCTCTGTTGAAGATATATTAAAATAAGGATTGTCAACTGTTATCATTTTTGGAGAATCAACAACATTTTTGAAGCCCTTTCTCTTTAAAACAACTACAGTTGAAAGTTCAAGAATCTTTTTATATTCCTTCCACTTATCAAAATAATTTGCAGAATCTTCTCCTATTATTTCAAAATATTCATTATCCTCTCCCATATCTTTTATAACTGCTTCTAAAGTTTTAAAAGTATAGGACACACCTTCCATATTTATCTCAATAGGTGAAACAACTGCTTTTTCTATATCTCCAAAAGTCAGTTCACACATTTTCATTCTATCTTCAGATAAACTTAGACTATTTTTTCCATGGGAAGCTATTCCCAAAGGAATTACAAGAAGTTTATCAAGAGAAAGCTCCTTTATTACAAATTCTGCTATATTTTTATGACCGTAATGAGGAGGATCAAAACTTCCTCCGTATATTCCTATTCTCACTATACTTCTGTCTCCATTACTGCTTCCACAAGTTCTTTCTGATCTCTTGCTGTTTTTATAGCATCTCTGTTTTTCTTAACTCTAAAAATTTTAGAAAGACTTGAAAGAAGTCCAAGATACTCTTTGCTCTTATCCTTAGGTGCTCCTACAAGAGCAATTGTTTTTATAAGTTCTCCATCAATAGAATTAAAGTCAACAGGATATTCAAGAACTGCAAGAGCTACAACAACATCTTTAACTCCTGTACTTCTTGCATGAGGAACAGCAACTCCCATTCCAATCCCTGTACTTCCTACAGCCTCTCTTTCAAGAATTTGCTTATAAAATTCATCTTTATTTTCTATAAGGTCGGTATTTTGCTCCATGAATGATACAAGCATCTGAAGTATTTCCTCTTTGCTGTGTTTTCCTTCAATGTAAGTAATAAGTTTCCCGTTAAAATAATCTATCACTTTTATACCTCCTTAGAAAGATTTCTAAATATCTCTTTTTCTTTTGAAGAAAGTTCTTTATCTTCAGAAACTTTTTCAAATTCATCTATTTTTTCTTTAAGAATAGATGCAAATATATTTTCTTTCTCATAGCTGTAACTTAAAAGTACTGATAAATAACCTAAAATCTCCAGTCCCTTTTTAGTTTCATATTTATTTATATCTTTTTTTATAATTTCTTTCAACTGTTCTTTTGAAATATTTTCTTTTACTGCATTTTCATAGTCTCTGAAATCGGCTCTCATTTTAGCAACATATGAAATTGTAAGGTAAAGTGCTTCATCTGAATAACCATATTTTTCAAAATATTTTTTTAAAGAATAAAGAGCAAGAGGCTTTTCAAAAGATATATTGTCCATCATTGAAAGTGTAAACATCATTTTAAAGAACTCATCTTTATCTCTCATATAAAGTTCTTTACAATGTCTCATTGAAAAATGACAATCGCCTTTTACAATAAGCTTAAATATATTTTTCTTTACTTCTAAAGTATCTGCATTTGTCATTCTTCCTGTTTTTTCTATCTTTGTTTTTTCTGTAAAATCTAAACTTTCAGCAGTATAATTTATAAAATCAGCATCCTTTTCTGTAAATACTGCTGCAGGAATCACATATTCATATCCTTTTCTTTTTATATTTCCATACATATCAACAGTAAAATATGCTCTCTTATCTAATACTTCTGAACAAAAAGATATAACACCTGCTCTCCCTGATTCCAGTAAAATCTTTTCTATTACATCTTTTCTGTCTTTTTTTAAATCTTCCAGTGTAAACATTTATTTAATTCGCTCCTCTAAAACATTTTAATGTATTATTTTCTAAAAATTCAAATTCTATTTTAAGTATATAGAGATTTTCTATATATATATGCTTAGGCAGTTTAACTATATCCTTTTCTGTGGTTATAATATAAGATGCCCTCATTTCTTCAGACCTTCTTTTAATAAGATCTATATCCTTTTCTTTAAAGCTGTGATGATCAAGGAAATCTATCCTCTCTATATAACTTGGATCAAGTGATATAACTGTTTTTTCAAAGTTAAGAGGATTGGCAAGCCCTGAAAATAAAAGAACTCTTTTTCCTTTAACCCAGAAAAGAGGCTTTGCATTCCCTTCAACATCACATAGAGAACTTATTCCATGCTTTGCTGTTGAAACAGGCTTTTTATATTTCCCTTTTAAAAATCTTTTCAGCTTTTCAACTTCTTTTTCAGAAACAAGATCTGATTTAGTTATTATAAATTCTGAGGCTCTCTTTGCAGCAGGGTGAAAACTCTCCCTTAAAGTTCCTTTAGGAAGAAGTGCTTCCCAACCAAAAGGATTTGTTGCATCTATTAGAACAACATCCCAATTTCTGTAAAGCTTTCTGTGCTGAAAACCATCATCTAGAATTATTGTATCTACATCAAATACTTCTTTTGCAAGTTTACATGCTTTGTATCTGTCCTTCCCTACTATAACAGGGACTTTTAAATTTAAAGCATGGCTGTATGGCTCATCTCCGCTTTCTCTTGAAGACACAAGGATATTTTTTCCATCTGAAACAATAAGAGGTTCTACTTTTCTCTTCCCTCTGTACCCTCTGGAAACAACTGCCACTTTTCTTCCCTCTTCAGAAAGTCTTCTGGCAAAGTACTGAACAGCTGGAGTTTTTCCTGTTCCCCCAACTGTTATGTTTCCTATGCACATGATAAAAACATCATCAAGCCTATTTATTTTTAAAATTCCTTTGTCATAAAGCCAGTTCCTAAGGCTTGTAACAAAGTAATATATATATGCCAAAATTTTCATAATTCCCTCTTAGTACAATTTTTTCTCTCTGCTTAATATTGTACAGTTAATACTAATAAAAATCAAAGACTTTTTTCTCTTTTTTTAATCTTTTTTAACTATTTTTACAATTTCACAGGAACAATTTTAGAAATTCCTATTTTTTTATTCATAGTTACTCCGAACAGTGTATCTGATGATTTCATTGTTTCTTTATTATGAGTTATTAAAATAAACTGTGATTTCTCTGTAAATTCTTTAAGTTTATTTATAAGTTTTTTAGTATTTTTTTCATCAAGTGCTGCTTCAATCTCATCAAGGAAAGTAAAAGGACTTGGCTTATACATAAATATTGCCATGATAAATGCTATTGCAACCATTGATTTTTCTCCTCCTGAAAGAAGAGTAAGAGACTGTTTTTTCTTATTTTTAAATTTAACATAAATTTCAACACCACAGTTCTCATAACTTTCTTCACCTGAAAGAACTAAACTTCCTTCAGAGTTATCTATGGTTTCCATACACATCATATTAAAGTTTTCATTTATATTTTTATAAGCATCATAGAATCTTTCTTCTATAGCTTTTGAAATTTCTTCAATTATTTGAAGAAGAGAGGCTTTACTTTCTTCAAGATCCTCTTTTTGTGTTTTTATAAACTGATATTTTTTATCCAGTTCTTTAAATTCTTCAACAGCTAAAAGGTTTACTGTTTCAAAGTCCTTAAGTTTATTTGTAAGATTTCTTACCTTATCTGATGACTCTTTGTAATTAAGTTCTGCTACAAGTTTAGCTTCAACTTTTTCAAGTTGAGAAAGTCCCTCTTCAAGAGAAGAAATTTTTTCAGATACCTGAGAATATTTTTCTCTCTCTCCTTTAAGTTTTTCTTCCTCTTTATATTCTTGAGTTTCAAAATCTTTTATAACTCCTATAAGTTCTTTTTCTTTAATCTCAAGAAGTGCTTCTTTTTCTCTTGCAATCTGAAGTCCTCTATTTTCTTTTTCAAACTCAAATTCTTTTATCTCTTTTTCATCTTCAACTTTTTTAAGCTGTTCAAGTGATTTTTTAATTTCATCTTCCAACCTTAAAAGAGCTCCCTTTATTTGAGAAATTTCATTTTCTATATCATGCTTTTCATCTTCATTTCTTTTTATTTCATTATCAAGCTGAGAAAGTCTGTCTTTACTGTTTAAAAACTTTATTTTAATATCTGAAAATTCATCATTTAAAGTTTTTACAACTCTGTTTATTTCCTCAAGAGCACTGCTGTTTTTATCAATTTGCTCCTTATATTCTTTAGTAAGTTTTTCAATATTTTCTTTTCCAAGACTTGAATTTTTTATTCTTTTTTCATATTCTTTTGCATACTGTTCTTCTTCCTCTTTTTCAAGCATGAACATCTCTCTGTTTTTAGAAAGCTTTTCATCTTTCTGTTTAAGGCTTTCATATTCTTCAGTATATGCTTTTATGCTTTTCTTAAGAGCTTCTTCTTGGACATCAACCTGATAAATTTCATTTTCAAGTTCTTCAAGCTTTCTACTGTAATCATCAAGTTTTTTTCTGTTCTCATTTATTCTTGAAACCTGTTCATTAAGAACTGTCTCAAGTCTTTTCATCTCTTTTCTTCTTTCAAACATCTGAGAAATTGCAGAGTTTTTACTTTCTCCCCCTGTAATTCTTCCTGAACCACTTATAAGCTCTCCTGTAAGAGTTACAACATTTCCTGAATAAAGATTCTTCTTTGAAATATTTACTGCTGTATCAATATCTTTAACTATAAGAAGATTTCCAAGAACCATATCTATTATTTTTTGATATCTTGCATCAAATTTTATAAGTTCTGAAGCTCTTCCAACAACCCCTTCAAAAGAAGGCATCTCTTTTCTTGTAAATGTTTTTATTGTGTCAAGAGCAAGGAAAGAAGCTCTTCCAACTTTTCTTTCTTTAAGAATTTCTATACATTTTTTAGCAACAGTACTGTCATCTACAACAATATCTTGAAGATTTCCAGGAATTGCAGATTCAATAGCTTTTTCAAGATATTCAGGAATAGAAATAAGAGATATAAGTGCTCCATTTACACCTTTTATTCCACAGTTTAAAATTTCCTTTACCCCTCTGAAGAATCCATCATTATTTTCTTCAAATCTCACTAGGCTTTCATATTTTACTCTGTTTCTATTTTCTTCGCTCTCATCTCTTCTTAATATTTCAGACACCTTATTTGTATTTATACTGATTTCTGAAATTTGCTTTTCACAGATTACTTGTCTTTCCTCTGTCTCCTTAAGCATTTTTTCTTTAAAAAGTTTATTTTTAAGGGCACTTTCAAGAAGTTCTTTATTATCTTTTATTCTATCTTCTGTTTCTTTTATTTCCTGATTAAGAGAGTTTATTCTTGAATTACTTCCCTTAACCCTTCTTGAAGAACTTTCAATATCATTTACATACTGAAGTTTCTCAACTTCAAAATCAAGAATCTGTCTTTTCTTAACTTCTATATCTTTTTCAAGTTCTTTCTTTTCTGTTTCTTTCACTTGAATTTCATTTTCATATTTTGAAAAGTCATTTTCTCCAGACTTAATACTTTCTGCTGTCTTTTCTTTTTCTTTTATTATATTTTCAAGATACTCACTGTTTCTCACAGCTTTTTCTTCAGCATTTTTAAGTCTTTCTTTTCTGTCTTCTCTGTCTCTTTTATAAGCTTCCTGTCTTTCTGTAAGCTTTACTTTCTCTTTTTCAAAAGCAGTTATTGTGTTTTTAAGTTCTTCATTTTTATCTATATTTTCCTGAATAGATATTTTAAGCTGTTCTCTTTCTTCTGTTATTTTATTCAGTTCACTTTTTCCAGTTTCTCTTTTTTCTTTAATTTCTTCAAGATTTTTTCCAGCTTCTTCTATTTTTTCTTCTGTTTTTTGAAGAAGATTTCTGCTTTTTTCAAGTTCAAATAAAGTTATTCCTTTATTAAGAGAATCTCTTTCATTTTTTATTTCAAGAAAAGCAAGAGCTTTTTCAGCTTGTTTCTTTATCTTATTTCTGTTTTCATATGTTTCATTTAAGATAAGCTCTATTTTTTCAACTTCGTTGCTTACATTTTCAAGCTTTCTTTCAGACTCAGTTTTTCTCTGTTGAAATTTTTTAACTCCTGCAGCTTCTTCTATTATTTCTTTAACTTCTTTTTTAGAAGAAGATATTATTCTTTCAACTTTTCCCTGACCTATTACAGAATAAGCTGATTTTCCAACTCCTGTATCCATAAACATATCATTTATATCTTTAAGTCTTACTCTTCTGTCATTTACAGAATATTCATTTTCTCCATTTGCATAAAGTTTTCTTGTTATTTTTGCTGTATCTTCATTCATTGGAAAAAATCTGTCTCTGTTATCTATGTAAAGGGAAACTTCTGCACTGTTTGCAGGTTTTTTCTTATCTCCTCCTGAAAATATTACATCTTTACTCTCTTTTGCTCTTATATTTTTATATGACTGTTCTCCAAGAACCCATAAGATAGCATCAAGAATATTTGATTTTCCAGAACCATTAGGCCCTACAATAGAAGTTATCCCGCTGTCAAAATCTATTTTTATTCTTTCTCCGAAAGATTTGAACCCGTATATCTCTACACTTTTTAAATACATCTTTTGTTCTCCTTGATTAGTTTACAATATATATTTATCAAGATTTTCATCTTCAAACTGATCTTTGAAGACTTTTTCAACATATTTTTTATCTATGTTTATTTTTTTAGGCTCACCATAAGGAGCTTCAAACATTATGTCTCTTAATACCAGTTCCACTATTGCTGCAAGTCTTCTTGCTCCTATATTCTCTACATTGTCATTTAGTCTAAGGGCTGTTTCTGCAATTTTTTCAATTGCTCCTTTTGAAAAACTTATTTCCACATCATCAGCTTTTAAAAGAATTTTATACTGCTCAATTATGTTAAATTCAACATCTGTCAGTATTTTTATAAAGTCGTCCTTTGTTAAATCTTTCATCTCTACAACAATTGGAAATCTTCCTTGAAGTTCTGGCATAAGATCTGAGAAATCTGATTCTGAGAAAGCCCCAGCTGCTATAAATAAAATATGATCTGTCTTTACAGGCCCATAATTTGTCATTACAGTTGTTCCTTCAACAATAGGAAGAATATCTCTTTGAACCCCTTGTCTTGAAACTTCACTTCTTCCACTGTTTTCTCTTTCTGCAATCTTATCTATCTCATCTATAAATATTATTCCATCTTCTTCAGCCATTCTTAAAGCCTCTGGAATTATCTCGTCCATATCAATATTTTCGTTTATCTCTTTATTAAGCATAAATTCAATGGCATCTTTGACTTTCATTTTCATTTTCTTTGATTTTTTACTGCTGTCAAAAGTTGACATTATATTTTCAAGGACACTTCCTATCTCTCTTTCATCTCCTGCTCCTACAACTTCAACAATAGGAGAACCCATATTTGCAGTTTTAGGTTTTTCCACTTCAATAACTTCATCATCATATTTTCCTTCAAGAATATGATTTATAAGCTCATTTTTAAACTCATCATTAAGAGTATCCAGATTATTTATTTTCTTTGCCACATTTTCCACAGCATTCATATAGTATTCTTTTCTAAGTGACTCTATTTTTCTATTTTTCATTTTAGTTATAGTCACTGCAACAAGATCTTTTATTATGCTTTCAACATCTTTTCCAACATATCCAACTTCTGTATATTTTGTAGCTTCAACTTTTAGAAAAGGAGAATCTGTAATTTTAGCAAGCCTTCTTGCTATTTCAGTCTTTCCAACTCCTGTAGATCCCATAAGAATTATATTTTTAGGAGTTATCTCCTTTCTTAAAACCTCATCTTTTATCTCTTTTCTTCTGTATCTATTTCTAAGGGATACAGCCACATTTTTCTTGGCTTCTTCCTGAGAAACAATGTATTTATCAAGTTCTTCCACTATCTTTTTTGGAACAAGTTTATTATCTGTCATTATTTTTCTCCCAAATTTATTTTTTTATAAAAGGGGACTTTTGTATCTGAAAATCTGTAAAATAAAATTTTAGGAGATTGAAAATTTTTCCGTAATTTATGAAGCGAACTGAACGCTAAAAAATGACATTATTTGAGGACTTTAGTCCGAGTTTGTCATTTTTAGTGAAGTAAGCAAAATAAATAGGAAAATATTTTCACAGTATAAAATTTTATTTTACAGATATTTACAATAGTCCCCTTTAATTTCTATTTTAATATTTCATCTAAATTTTCTTTTAATTTTTCCAAAGCCCTTGCTCTATGGCTTATTTTATTCTTTATTTCAGGAATTTCAGCAAGAGTTTTTCCATACTCTTTCATAAAGAAATGAGGATCATAACCAAACCCCTCTGTTCCTTGAGGATTATCTATTATATCTCCTTCAACCTCTCCTCTGAAAGAATAAGTTTCTCCTGTAGGTTTAGCAAGAGTTATAACAGCGACGAATCTTGCTTTTCTATTTTCTATACCTTGAAGTTCTTTTACAAGCTTTTTATTATTATCAAGATCATTTCCATGTTCTCCTGCATATCTTGCAGAATATACTCCTGGAGCTCCATTAAGTGCATCTACACAAAGTCCTGAATCATCAGCTATTGTTATCATATTTGTAAACTTTGCTATTTCAAAGGCTTTTTTCTTTGAGTTTTCCTCAAAAGTAGTTCCGTCCTCTTCAACTTCAGGAATTTCTATTCCATCATTTATTGATAATATTTCCACATTATCCATTTTAAAAATCTTTTCTATCTCTTTTATTTTATGCTTATTTCCTGTAGCTAAAAATATTTTCATTTTTAAACTCCTTATTAATATTCCTGTATTCCATTAACTTGAAACTCTTCATGAAGAGTTTTAGCCTGAATATCTAAAAGTTGATTTATAGCTGCTTCTGCAAGGTCAAGAAGCTCATTTAATTCTGCTCTTGTATAAGTAGCTTCCTCTCCTGTTCCTTGAACTTCTATAAATTCTCCCTTGTCATTCATAATAACATTCATATCAACTTCAGCAGCTGAATCTTCACTGTATTTTAAGTCTGTCATAGGTATTCCACTTACTATTCCAACACTTACAGCAGCCACTTTTGATTTTATAGGATTTTCAGAAAGAACTCCATTTCTTACCATTCTTTCAACAGCCATAGCAAGAGCAATATATCCTCCTGTTATTGAAGCTGTTCTTGTTCCTCCGTCAGCTTGAATTACATCACAGTCTATAGTTATTGTTCTTTCTCCAAGTTTTTCAAGATCAATACATGAACGAAGTGATCTTCCTATAAGTCTTTGTATCTCCATTGTTCTACCTGAAAGTTTTCCTTTTGCAGACTCTCTCTGTGTTCTTTCTCCTGTTGCTCTTGGAAGCATAGAGTATTCTGCTGTTATCCAACCTTTTCCTTGATTTCTTAAGAAAGGAGGAACTTTATCTGAAACAGATGCAGTACATATAACCTTTGTATTTCCAAATGATATAAGTACAGATCCCTCTGCATGAATAGTATAGTTTCTTATAACATTTACTTTTCTGATATTATCTACTTCTCTTCCGTCTTCTCTTAATATTTTTTCCATTATCCTACTGTCTCCCTGTTTAATTTTAGTTCTTCATTTCTGTTGAACTGTATATTATATAGTCTTGTATATATTCCATTTTTTGCAAGAAGCTCTTCATGAGTTCCTATCTCTTTTATTTCCCCTTTCTCCATTACAACAATTTTATCAGCCCCTACTATTGTTGAAAGTCTGTGAGCTATAACAAAAGTTGTTCTTCCTACCATAAGCTTTTCAAGAGCATCCTGAACAAGTCTTTCTGACTCTGTGTCAAGAGCTGATGTTGCTTCATCAAGAATCATTATTGAAGGGTTTTGAATAAGAGCTCTGGCTATTGCTATTCTTTGTTTCTGTCCTCCTGAAAGAAGAACTCCTCTTTCTCCCACTTCAGTTTCAAAACCTTTTTCAAGATCTATTATGAAATTATAAGCATTTGCCATCTTAGCTGCTTTTTCTATTTCATCTCTTGTTATTCCTTCTTTTCCAAAAGATATATTTTCAGCAATAGTTCCACTGAAAAGGAAAGTTTCTTGAGGAACCATTCCTATATGCCCTCTGAAATCTTTAAGTGAGTATTCTCTTATATCAATATCATTTATTTTTATACTTCCTGAAACTGGATCATAAAATCTTGGTATCATATTTACAAGAGTTGTCTTTCCACTTCCACTGCTTCCTACAAATGCAACAACCTCACCTTTATTTACTTTAAGATTTATATTCTTAAGAACCTTTGCATCTGAATTAGGATATATAAAATCTACATTTTCAAATTTTACACTTTGAATATTTTCATCAAAAGTTTTTGGATTTTCAATATATGAATCTACTTCCTTTGCCTCTTTAAGAACTTCCATGACTCTGTCCCCTGACGGAATAATTTCATAAAGTTCACTGTTTCTGCTTATAAGCTTTTTAAGAGGAGACTGCATAAGTCCTATGGCTGTTATGAAAGATATTAAATCTCCTGCTGTTATAGATCCTGTATAAACAATCTGATATCCTCCGTAAGCTGCAACTAAAAGAACCATAGTTGTTGCAAGAAGTTCATTTAAAGGAGAAATCTTAGCTTTTATCTTTTGAGTTCTGTAAGTTCTCTCCATCTCTCCAAGAGTAACTTCTTTATATTTACTTATAACCATATCAGTTTTATTAAAGCCTTTTATAACCTGTATACCTGCAAGAGATTCCTGCATAAAAGCTGTTGCTTGTCCTATTGTATCCTGTCTTATTTTTCCTGATTTTCTCATTTTTTTAGTATATTTTTTTACAACTGCAAGCATTGAAGGAAGAACAGTTATTGAAACAAGTGCAAGTATAAAATCAACTTGAAACATTCTTACAAGAAAAATAAGAACTGTTACAAATTCTTTTAACATTTCAAATAGTAAAAAACCTATTTTTCCAAGACTTGAAGAATCTCCTGAAAGTCTTGCCATTATATCTCCCAATTTATTTTGTGTAAAATATGACATTGGAAGATTTTCAATATGCTCAAATATATCTATTTTTATATCTCTTCTTATTTTTTCTGTAAGATAAGAAGATGTTGTAGATGAATAGTAAGCTGTTACAAGTTTTAAAACCGTAGTAATAAAAATCGCTGCTCCGATAAGAATCATTGTTTTTCCATTTTTAGATATTAAAACATCATCTACAAGATATTTTGTAAGCCATGCTGGTGCTGCTCCAAGAGCTGAAGAAAGCGATGATATAAAGATCGTCCATATAAGCCACCCTTTATATCTCAAGCTATATTTCAGAAAACCTCCAAGGGCATCACTTTTATAAACCTGGTTTAATTTTTCTTTTATCATTAGTTTTTATCCCCTTAATATATACTCGCCGTAATTTTTTACCACATCTTTTCCTGAAAGCTTTTCTCTTATTTCTCTTATTTCTTTATTTATTTTATCCTCTTTGCTCTTTAAAAGATTAAGATGGAAAAGAACTTCTTTTCCTGTACATTTCTCCTGAAGAAGCTCAGGAAAAACTTCTTTGTTAAGAGTCAAATTAGGAAGAGAAACAAGCCCTAGTTTTAGTATATGTCTTGCTATAAAGGCATTTACAGCACTTGTTTTATAAAGAACAACAGCAGGTATTCCCATAAGAGCAAGTTCAAGAGTAACAGTTCCTGAAGCTGCCACTGCCACTTCACACTCCTTTACTGCCTCTTCAAGAGTTTTATTTGTCTCTATCACAAGATTTGGATATTTCAGTAAATCATTTTCTATCCATTCAAAAGGTTTTGCACTATGAAGTTTAAGTACAAAAGTTTTATCAGGTCTTTCTTTCACAACCTGAAGCATAATTGGCATAAGAGACTGTATCTCCTGCTTTCTGCTTCCAGGTAAAAGAAGAATTCTGTCCCCTCTCTTTTCAATAAGAGAATATTTTTCAGAAAAAGGATTTCCATAATAAACTGCATTTATCCCATGTTTTTTATAAAAATCAACTTCCCATGGGAATATAACAAGAATATGATCTGCAAGCTTTAAGGTATCTATTCTTTTTTCTCCCCATACCCAAAGTTTTGGAGGTATATAATAATAAACCTCAACCTCAGGTTGTTCTTTTTTAAGAAGTTTTAAAAAAGCAAGATTAAATCCTCCGTAATCTACAAGAATAACCTTATCTATCTTATTCTTTCTTATAAATTCAAGGTATTCTGCAGCCTTTTTTTTAAGAAAACCGTATTTTTTCAGTCCTTCTACAAATCCCATTACAGCAAGTTCTCTGATATCTTGTATTATCTCAACCCCTGCTTCTCTGCTGTGGTCTCCTGCTGCTCCATAAAATTTTACACTGCTGTCTATCTTTAAAATATTTTTTACTAAATATGAAAGGTGCAGGTCTCCTGAAACTTCTCCTGCTGATACAAATATTTTCATGCTGCTGCCCCCTTTAAGGCTTTACTCCTATTATAAATATATTATGTTCATCTGCAAGCTTTATAGATTCTTCCTGATCAACAAAAAGCATCTTTCCAGCTTCTCCTACAATTCCTCTGGCTTTTATTTCAACTAATCTTTTAATTGTGTTTATACCAACTGTAGGAATGTCAACCCTCATATCCTGCTGAGGTCTTGCCATCTTTACTACTATACATCCTTCTCCTCCAAGCTCTCCCCCTCTTAAAATAGCCTTATCTGTTCCTTCTATTCCTTCAAGGGCAACAACGGAACTGTCTTTGCATACTACAGTCTGACCTGCATCAATCTCACTTAAATGTTTTGCAGCTTCAATTCCTATGCTTATAGTCTTATTTTCCTCCTGAGCTGGTCTCATTTTTGTATAGCATTTTTCTTCAAACATTATGTTTTTTAAAAGATAGTTCTGAGGAAGAACTTTAATTCCATTAAGTCTGAAAAAAGCAATAACGGCAAAAAGGAGAGTTTCATCTTTTTTGTCTGGAAGACCTTTGATTATTTCCTCTCCATATTTGTCAAGCTCCATATTTTGAAAAATTACCTCTTTTTCCACTTTTCCAAGCATAACAACTTCTTTTATTCCGTTAATTATAAAGTGTTTTGTAATTTTTCCTACTTCGCCTATATTAAATCTTTTAAAGTTTTTATACTCTTTTACTTCATTTTCTATAGTGTCAAACAGTCCTATTGGAAAAACTTCTATATTTTCTTCTCTTTTTATTTCCCTTAAAAAAGAGCAAGGAAGCTTTCCATTTCCAACTATCACACCTATTTTTTTCATTATTTTGCTATCCCCCGTTTACTGTTTTTTATAAAATCAACAAGGTACATTACATTTTTACTTTCAGAATAAGTCTCTTCCAACTGACTTAATGCTTCTTTTAAAGGAAGTCCTTTTCTGAATATTGTTCTGTAGGCTCTTTTCAGTTCAAGAAGTTCCTCATCTGTAAATCCTCTTCTTCTAAGTCCTACATTATTAAGTCCTGCAGGGACAACTTTATTTCCATCTGCAAGGATAAATGGGCATACATCCTGAGTAACTGCTGATGCTCCTCCTACCATTGCATGTGCTCCTATTCTGCAGAACTGATGAACAGGAGTCATTCCTCCAACTATTACATAATCATCTATAACAACATGTCCTGCAAGAGTTGCATTATTTGAAAAAATACAATTATCTCCTATGATTACATCATGAGCAACATGAACATAAGCCATGATAAGATTGTTGTTTCCTATTCTAGTTTCCCATCTGTCGTCTGTTCCTCTGTGAATAGTAACAAACTCTCTTATAGTATTGTTATTTCCTATAATTGTTTTAGTTGGTTCACCTTTATATTTTAAATCCTGACTGGCTTTTCCAATAGATGCAAAAGAATAAATTGTATTATTTTCTCCTATTTCTGTAATACCTTCTATTACAACATGAGACTGAATAACTGTATTTGCTCCTATTTTTACATCCTTCCCTATAATACAAAAAGGACCTATCTTTACACCATCTCCTATAATGGCTCCCTCTTCTATTATGGAAGTCTTATGTATTTCTACCACTTTCTTCCCCCTATCCAGATATTATTTATCCATAATACTGAAAGTAAATTTTACTTCTGCAACAACTTTTCCGTCAACTTTAGCAGTTCCATTAGCTTTTACTATATTTCTTTTTTGTTTTTCAATTTGTGCTTCATACACAAGCTGATCCCCAGGTCTTACAGGTGCTTTGAATTTAACATTTTCAATAGCTGCAAAATAAGGTACTTTTGGATTTTCAGGATCTCCTTGTTGTTCAAAAACTAAAACTCCAAGACATTGAGCAATTCCTTCAACAATTATTACTCCAGGTACTATAGGGTGTCCTGGGAAATGTCCATTAAAATAGTTTTCATTTACTGTAACATTTTTTATTCCTTTTACTTTTTGATTTTCTAAATCAAGTTCTAATATTCTATCCACAAGCAAAAATGGATATCTGTGTGGTATTCTTTTCATTATTTCAAGTGTATCTAACATTAATTTATCCTCCTAAATGTTCTCTTAATATATTATACCAAATTTTTAATATAAAGTTATATTTTTTTTAATAAGTGTGCAAATTCTATATCAAGAGCATGTCCTGCTTTTACTGCTATTATATGTGCTTTTATAGGTCTGTTTAAGATTTTAAGATCCCCTATTATATCAAGCATCTTATGTCTTACAAACTCATCTTCATATCTAAGCCCTCCAGGATTCATCACTCCATCTTTCTGAATAACTATTGCATTTTCAAGAGTTCCTCCAAGAGCAAGATTATTTTTCTTTAAGTACTCAATTTCATAATCAAAACCAAATGTTCTTGCATTTTCTATATTATTTTTATAATTTTCTAAATTAATATCCAGTTCAAGCATCTGAGTTTTTAAAAAAGTATGATCAAATTTTATTGTATATGTAAGCTTATATCCATCATAAGGAAGAGCAACTATATGTTTATCGCCCTTTGAAAGATATACTGGCTCTTTCACAACTATTTCCATAACATCTTCATCAAGTTCTCTTATACCTGCTTTTTCCATTTCTTCAATGAATACTTTTGCACTTCCATCTCCTATTGGAAGTTCATTTTCATCAAGCTCCACAATTAAATCTGTTATTCCTAAAATATAAAGGGCAGATAAAAAGTGTTCTATTGTATGAACTTTTGCATCATACTCATTTTTTAAATTAGTTCCTCTTGTAAGGTCAAATGTATTTTCTATGTCAAGGGCTATTTCATTTTTCCCCTCTTCCATATCAACCCTTTTAAAAATGATTCCTCCTTTTTCAGCAGGAATAAGATGAAGCTTTATATTCTTTCCTTTATGAAGTCCTATTCCTTCATAAAATACTTCATTCATCAGAGTTTTTCTTTTCAATTCAATGCCTCCTATTTTTAAAATTCTATCTCTTAAAAATATTTATTTTTTTAAAAATTTATCTGCAAGTATCATAGCAATCTCTTTTTTTCCATCTACAAACTGCACCTGTATTTTTTTCTCATTTACACCTACAACTTTTCCAAGTCCGAATTTTATATGTGTAACCTTATCTCCCACTTTATATGGAAAATCTTTTACTGCCTCAAGCTGTTTCCCAAGTTTTTTTGTGTCTGAAATAATATTAAGTTTCATTCCACTTTCAGCTGCTTTATTTATTTTTCTTTCAATTTCTTTTACAGCTGTTTCTATTGCTATATTTTTTCTTACTTCAAAAAGATTCTGAGGTATCTCATCAACAAATCTTGATCTTGTTCTGTAATCCATATTTCCATACATATATCTAATTGCAGCATGACTTATATAAAGTTTTTCCTCTGCTCTTGTTATTGCAACATAACAAATTCTTCTTTCTTCTTCAAGAGCTTCTCTGTCAATCATAACTTTAGTTGTATTTGGAAAAATTTCATCTTCCATTCCCACTAAAAATACAACAGGAAATTCAAGACCTTTTGCATTATGAATTGTCATAAGTTTTACATATTCTCTTTCAGAATCAAGATCATCTGTTGCACTTACAAGAGAAACATTTTCAAGATATTCTCTTAAAGTAAGATTATCAATTACATTTTCAAGTTCTATAATAGAGTTTTTAAGTTCTTCTATATTTTCAATTCTTGATTCTGCATCATCATAAGAACTATTTAAATATGAGAAATATCCAACTTTTTTTATAATTTCATCAAAAAGTTCTGATACAGAAAGTTCCATGCTAAGTTCTTCAAATTCTGTCATCATCATTGAAAATTCTTTTAATTTTTCAATAACTGCAGAACTAAGCCCAGGTATATTTTCTGCTTCTTTTAAGCTGTCATATATTGAAAGCCCTTTCTCTTCAGCATAGACTTTTATTTTTTCTATTGTTTTATCCCCGATTTTTCTTTTAGGAACATTTATAATTCTGTCAAGATTAATACCATCTCTTGTATTATTAACTACAGACATATAAGCAAGAATATCTTTTATCTCTGCTCTTTGATAGAATTGCATTCCTCCAAAAACCTTATAAGGAATATTATATCTTAAAAATCCTTCTTCAAAAAGTCTTGACTGTGCATTTGTTCTGTAAAGGATAGTAAAGTCATTATATCTTCTTCCTTTATTTTTCATCTGAACTATTTCTTCAACAACAAAATTTACTTCATCACGACCGTCAGCACATGGCTTAAGTATAATTTTATCCCCTGAAACTTTCTTTGTCCAAAGTTTCTTATCTTTTGAACTTGTGTTATTTTTTATAACTTCATTAGCTGCTTCAAGTATTATCTTTGTTGAACGGTAATTTTCTTCAAGTTTTATAACTTTTGCATCTTTATAGTCTTTTTCAAAATCTAAGATATTTCTTATATCTGCACCTCTGAAACCATAAATACTTTGGTTTTCATCTCCTACAACACAAATATTTCTATATTTCTGTGCAATTTTATTTACTATCCTATATTGAATATTATTTGTATCCTGATACTCATCAACCATTATATATCTAAATTTTTCCTGAAGTTTTTCTAAAATTTCTCTGTTTTCAAGAAGTTTATATGTATTTGTCAAAATATCAGAAAAATCCATTCCATTATTTTCTTTTAAAGTTTGATTATATCTTTTATATACCTCATAAATTATATTGGCATCAGGTTCAAACCTACAAGTTTTTTCATATTCTTCAGGGGACATTCCATCCTCTTTTAATTTTGAAATTTTTGAAACAATTTTTCCCTCTGTTAAATCTTTATTTTTAATAACTAATTGTTTCATTATTCCTTTTACAACTTTTTTCTGATCATCAACATCATAGATTGTAAAGTTGGGATTATATCCTATGGCTTTACTGTAAACTCTTAAAAGTCTTAAACCAAAAGAGTGGAAAGTTGAAATCATTGCTCTTTTTCCATCTTCTCCAATTAAGTTTTCAACTCTTTCTCTCATCTCTTTAGCAGCTTTATTTGTAAATGTAACTGCAAGAATTGAGTAGGGAGAGATTCCAAGCTCCTTTATCATATGTGCTATTCTATATGTTATTGTTCTTGTTTTTCCTGAACCAGCTCCTGCAAGAATAAGAAGAGGACCTTCTACTTTTGCTCCTGCTTTTTTCTGTTCAGCATTTAAGTTATCAAGTATACTCATTGCATCTCCTTAAAATTATACCATATTTACTTCATCAATTAATCTATCAGGTAATCAATATGAATCATAACCTCTTTTACCTCTTTAAAATCCATCATAATAGATTCTTCAAGAGCATCAGCAAGGTGATGTGCCTTATATACAGTAAGATTTTTATCAACTCTTATATGAAGGCTTAAAAATATCTTATCTCCTGATCTTCTCATATATATATCATGTACATTTTTTATATTTGTATTTTTATAAACATATTCTTCTATCTCTTTTATAAAATCTTCTTCCTGTTTATCAAGAATTATATTTGAAGTTTCAAAAATTGTGCTCACTCCCTCTTTTAAAATAAGAGCAGCTACAATTATACTCACTATTGTATCAAATATTGGAGAAACATAAATAGAAAGTAAAATTCCTATTATAACCCCCCCTGAAGACAATACATCACTTTTACTGTCTCTTGCATCAGCTATAAGAGCTATATTATTTGTTGCTTTCCCAACTTTCATTTTATAAAAGTACATTCCATATTTTACTACAACTGAAATAAGAGCCAGATAAATTGTAGAAAAAGCTGGTATTACTTTATCATTTCCATTAAAAAGTTCAACTACTGCTCCCCTTCCTATTTCAAAAGCTGTAATTACAACAAAAAGACCAACCATTATCCCTATTACACTTTCTATTTTTTCGTGTCCATAAGGATGATCTTCATCTTCTGGCATATTGCTGAAATGAATACCAAGAAGAATAGCTGCTGAACTTACAACATCAGAAAGAGAGTTTACCCCATCTGCTATAAGGGCATTTGATTTCCCTTTTATACCACCAATTATTTTTATTGCAGCAAGAAATATATTAAGAAAAATAGATCCCAATGCAACAAGTGCACCATCTTTTTTTCTACTGTCTTTTCCTTTTATGTCTATAATAAATTTTCCTTTTATATCTTTAAAACCAAATTTTCTCAAGAAATTTTTTATATTTCTGTCTTCTCCCTCATAAACTATAACATCTTTTTTATCTTTTCCTGCATAATTTATAAAGAAGTTCATTAACTTTGTTCCAAAAGATTTATATCTTTCCTCTTTTTTTATAAAAATTTTTTCAATGATGAATCTGTTTCCCTTTTCAACAGCTGCAATATACCCTGTCTTTTCTCCATTGCATTCTAAAATTATATATTCTGCATCATCAAATACAGGTATTGACTTATCAAGTTTTTCATATTCTACTATGCTTTCTTTAATTTCATCTGCTTCTGCAACTC
The DNA here is from genome assembly GCF_021531595.1 of Fusobacterium perfoetens. Lineage (NCBI taxonomy): Bacteria > Fusobacteriati > Fusobacteriota > Fusobacteriia > Fusobacteriales > Fusobacteriaceae > Fusobacterium > Fusobacterium perfoetens. The sequence goes on along the minus strand of NZ_JADYUD010000006.1, from coordinate 120,504 downwards.
TGTACATTTTATGTCCACCTCTGTTTTATAAAAAAAAGGAGAAGTTACCTTCTCCCTATGACATCTTTTTTAAAGCCACAAACAGAAAATAACTTTGAACCTACACCCGCAATTAATACCTTAGTGCTGCTTCCTTCCGAATCTGACACGGTTCGATATAATTACGCCGTAAGCCTCCATCACCTCTGTTTGTGACCTTTAGCATTATATCATATCTCTTTTTTCTAGTCAATGTATATTATTTTTTATTTAAAAGATTTCAAAAATCCTTCAAGTTTAGATTTCAGTTCCTCTTTTCCTTTTTTTATTTCATCTCCATATTTTTCTTTAAATTCTCTCTCAAGTTTTTTTAGCTGAGACACATCTGCTCCCATATAAATTCCTATCTCTTCAGCAATATTACTTTTTACAGTTATCTTTCTTGTAGCTGGATTATATTTATATGATATTTCCATATCGCCTATTCTGTCTGAAATATTTCCTGTTATTTTTTCAATTGCATCTTTATCATTGAAGAATCTTTTTGCAATACTTTCTTTGTTAAGAATAATATTTTTTACTTCAACATCTCCTGAAATTCCTATTGCATCTCCATTTAAAACAATTTTTTGATTAAGGAAAGCCATTCCTCTTGCATAATCAGCCACTTCTTTTACTTGAGTTATATCTGCATTATTTATAACTGTTGAAATTTGTCCTTGCATTTTATAAGGATTTACAGATCCTGAAATTCTTCCTGTCTCCCCTCCTAAAAGGCTTTCAAGAACAAAAACAACTTCTTTGTCCATCTTTGTTTTATCAGTAGAAAATTCACTTACCATTCCTTTAAATTCTCTTCCAAAAAGATGTGTAGAAAGATTTATAACACCTATTTCAACACTCCATTCCATTTGAGAAGCTTCTTTAAGTCCTATTTGAATATTGTTGCTTAAAGCTCTGTATTCTTTTATTATTTCTAAAAGATATTCTTCTGCAACACTTCCAATTTTATAATTTATATATTTATCTATCATAGGAGTTGTTGCTGCAAGAAATATTCCTCTTGCTCTCTTAAATCTCTCTGCATCATTATCTGAAACTTTAAGAAGAAGCTGATAATTATTTAAAACTGTATCAGCAATAGCTTTAAGTTCTGCCTCAGAAAGTTTTTCTGTATTTGTTCCTGTAACTTCCTGTCTTGCATTAAGAAGAGGCTGTTTTACATTTTTTCTGTCAGTTTTCACATTAAGATCTATATTTTCAATATTTACACTGTCAACTCTTATCTTTTTATTGAAAAGTTCTTTATAATTTAATTTTGTTGTTATTTTTCCAATATGCACGATGTCATAAGCATCATTTTCTTTGCTTTCAATTCCTACACCTTTAAGTTCAAGAAGTTCTTTAAACACAGAATAATCAACACCATAAATTCTTACTGGTGTTCCAAGTGAGTTAGTAAGCTCTTTTTCAAGCACCTTTTTTATAACTGTATCTTTTAAACCAAAAAATCCTACAACTAAAACCATAAGAAAGACTATAATACCCTGTAATAATTTTCTCATTGCTGTTCCTCCTTCTATATGAACTTTTTCACATTTATTCTTATTTTATTTTTTCTGTTTTCTCCTTTTATTTCCTGAAACTTAAATTTTCCTATTTTCTTTACAGTGAGAATATCTCCCTCCTTTATTTCTGTACTTTTATCTTTTTGGATATTGTAATTAAGAAGAACATTTCCCTTTTCAATCTCTTCTACACTTTTTTGCCTTGAAAGTCCTGTAACAGCTGAAACAAAACTATCTATTCTAAGAGAACTCACAAGAAGTATTTCTGATTTAAATTCACTTTCAGGAACATCTTCTTTAAGTATTTCCTGAAATTTTACAGGAACATTACCTATTTTTTTTATCTCTTGATTTATTATACCATATTTTTCCTCTGTAATTATACCAAAACATATACTATTTTTTACAATTAAGTCTCCCATTATCTCTCTTTTAATTCCAAGACTCATTATTGTTCCAAGAAAATCTTTATGAAAAAGTTCTCTGAATTTATTTTGTCCATCTATTTTAAAATATACAACTGGAAAATCAAAGTATGAAATATCATAATCTTTAGGAGAAATCATTATCATTTTCTTTTCAGAATCACTATTTAAACCTTTGCATATAAATTTAAGCCCATTTATATTATTTTTTTCAAGAAAACTCCATATTGCTGGAGGATAAAATTCCTTTGTAAATATTGGAACTTCTGTTTCTTCTGCAAGTTCTATATCATTCCACAAGCTGCTTAGCATATATTCATCACTATCTTTAAAAAGTTTTAAAAATGATTTTTTATCCATCTTCTGCTCCTTATAAATCTTATTAAATCTAAATTTTATCATATTTTTATTTAAAAGAATATTTATTTTCTTCTTACCTTTTATATATAAAAATGGTAAAATTTATGTAAGGAAAACTGTGTTTATTTTTTATTTCAGCTTATTTTTACAATGTCTAAGGAGGTTTTATTTAATGAATTCAAACATTTTTCTGAAAAACAGATCCTACAGAACTTTTACACAGAAAACTCTTACTAAAAATGACCTTTTAAAAATGATTGAGAATGCAAGAGTTTCTGCAAGCTCAAGAAATAACCAATCAGTAAGATTTGCTCTTGTAAACTCACAGGATTTATGTGATAAAATATTCCCTCTTACAAAATGGGCAGGAAGTATTCCATGGAACCCTTCTAAAGAAGAAGCTCCTCATGCTTATATTGTTTTATGTCTTCCAAATGATATTCCTATAAATAAATGCCTTTTATATTTTGATATGGGAGTTGCTTCACAAAGCATACTTCTTACAGCTGTTGAGATGGGATATGGTGGTTGTATCATAGGAAGTTTTGACAAAAATAGTGTACATGAAGTTTTAAATATTCCTCAGAATTATGACTGTGAAATTATTATTGCTCTTGGAGAGCCTGCTGAAGTTTCAACTGTTGTTGATGCAGTTAATGGAGATATAAAATATTACAGAGATGAAGAAAACAGACATCACTATGTTCCTAAACTTCCTCTTAATGAACTTATATTATAATAATAAAAAAAGACTTATAAAATAAAATTTTATCTTATGAAAATATTTTTTATTTATATTGTTCGTTTCACTAAAAATGGCAAACTCACTTCGTTCAAACAGTGCCATTTTTCAGCGTTCAACTCACTTCATAAATCACAAAAATATTTTCAATATTCTAAAATTTTATTTTTATAATCTTTACAATTACCTGCATTGAAAAAAGTTTGTTGTTAATGTAATAAACAAAATCAACAGAACTTTTTTCATAAGCAGGGCATTTTTCATAAATTAAATATCAATTTTTAAATATACCTTTTCTATTATATAATTTTCAGGTTCTTTTATTCTTGCTTTTACAGCTCTATAATATTTTTCAAGCTGGCTTTCCTCAAATCCCCCTGTTTTATAATCAGCTATAAGAATTTTTCCCTTTTCTTTTTCTTGAGGAAGTTTTATCATAAGTCTGTCTATTCTGTAAAGTTCACTATTTTCATCTGAATATATTGAATATTCAGGATATATATAATCCCACTCCCTTGAAAAAATCTCACTGTTTTCAGAAAGAAATTTTTCCATTCCACTGCTTTTGAGAATACTTTCTATTCTATCTTTTCCAAAAGAAGCACCATATTTTATTACAACAGCTTTATAAGCTTTTTCTCTTTCTGATTCATTATTATAAATAAGATTTTCCAAGAAATAGTGAACAATATTACCTATTTCTCTTTTTTCTTCTCTTTCTGTAGAATATCTTTCTTCATCTTCTTTTATTTTTTCCCTGTTTTCCTTAAGTTTTTCTTCATTATACTCATATTTTGAAAAATCAAGTTCAAAATTAAGAAATTTTTCATCTTCACTTAAAATTTCTGTTTCTTTTTTTAGTTCTTTAAGTTCAAATTTTCCATTGCTCCATCCTACACAATCTTCAGAAAGAAAATTCTTATCTATAACCTCTTTAAATGGAGGAATTTTTTTCGGTGGATTTTTTAAAGTTTTTTCATTTATAATTATAAAAAAGTTCTGTTTACTTCTTGTGAAAGCAACATAAAGGTTATTTATTTCCTCTTCCTCTCTTTTTCTTTCTTTATAATCTTCATAATCAAACTGCCCTTCAAGATATTTCAGTATCTTTTCATATTTGCTATTTATAATAAAATAATTTTCAACTTTATTATAATCTTTTGACATTATTACATTAAATTGAAGTCCTGATTCTTTTCTTGGAGAACTTTTTTTATAAATATAAAAAACAGTATTAAAACCAAGCCCTTTTGATTTATGTACAGTCATTAAAGATACACTGTTTTCTGCTTCCATAGAACTTTGCTTATACTCTGAAGAACTTCCATTTTCTTTTATTTCATTTAAAAATTCTCTTATATTTAAAAATCTTTTTGAAATTTCTATAAATCTATAAATATTTTGTATATCACTTTCTCTGTCATATTTTTTTAATATTCCAAGTTCTTTTATAATCATTTCAGGAATATTTGAACTTTCGTATCTATCTTCATCATATTTTTCTTTAAAACTTAAAACTTTCTTAAATATATTTTCTGCATAAGAATCCGAAAAACTAAAATCTTTTATCTCACCTTTAAAAGAAAAAAGTTCTTTTAAACTTTTATCTGAAATTAGAATAAGATTATCTCTTAAAAATTCTGCAAGATAAAATATATTGTCATATACAAGATATTTCATAAACTTTATAACAGGTTCTGTTGTCCTGTGTGAAAAAATATTAAGATTTGTTTCAAGAAAATATGGAATATGATTTTCTGAAAGAAATTCTCCAGTTTCAGAAAGAGTATCATTATTTCTTGCAAGAACACAGATATCTTGATAATTTCCATTAAATTTTTCCTTAATTATCTCTGCCACTTTCTCACAACAGTTTTCCTCTCCCTCTTCTGTTTTTCTTATTTCAACATATCCCCTGTCTTTGTCATCGCTGCTTTCCACAGGTTCAAAATTCCAATTTATTCCTTCTGACTTTGCTATAGCAGAATACTCTGAGAAAAATTTATTTGTAAAATCAACTATTTTTTTTCTGCTCCTATAGGAAGTTCCCATTGTTTCTTCTTTACCATTTATTATTTCTGAAAGATTTACAAAAAGGTCTTTTTCTCCACCACGCCATTCATAAATACTTTGCTTTTCATCTCCAACACAAATAACTTTTTCTGCACTGTCAATCATGCTTTTAAATATCTTCCATTGAACAACACTAGTATCCTGAAATTCATCAATAAAAACTGTTGTTATACCACTTTCCAAAATATCTTTCATATATTGAGTAATTCCGTTTTCATCAACAAGATTTAATCTTTTATCATTTATATATTCAAGTGTATAATTTGTTATATCTGTCTGAGTAAGTTTTTTTTCTCTGAATTTTATTTCATCATAGGCAGTATATACTCTTTCAAGAAAAGAGAAAATATTTTTTTCATAATCTATAAGAACTGTATTATAAAGCCTTTTTGACAATTCTTTCAATAATTCTTCATAAAGAAAATTAAGTTCTTCTATCTCTTCAGCAAAGTTTTTTCCTTTTATTTTATTTCCATTTCTTATTCCCTGCTTAAAAATTTCAGCCCATTTATCTACTATAAATTTTTCTTTTTCTTTATCAGTTTTTAAGGAAAGATAAGGTTTATAAGAAGAATTTATAAATTCCTCTATATTTTTTCCTTTTTCCTCTGCTATTTTTTCAATAATTTCAAGAGATTTATCAATTTGATTTAATTTGTTTAATACTTTATATGATTCTCTTTCTTTTTTTTCAATAACAAGAGACTTCCATCTTTCATTTATTATATTTCCTATAACACCCACATAATTATCAATATTTTTTTCCATATTATCTGCAAGAAAGTCTTTTAAAAAATCAAAATCTTTTTTGCTCTTAAATATTTTTTCAAAGCATTTTCTTAAATATTCTGTATTAAGGCTGTCATCTATGATGTCATAGTTATTTATATTAAGCATTGGAGCAATAGCAGTTTTAAAAATTGTATTTTTAAGACCATCTATTGTAAAAATCTTAAGGTTATCCTTATTTAAAATAATATCCTTATAAGCTTTTTCAGCTTTTTTATATATTTCTTCAGGGCTTGAAAACATCTCAGGATATATTTTCATTATTGATGAAACTGCCCCTTCTCTCTCTTTTTCAGAATCTGTATCCTTAGGAGAAACAGCAAGTTTTTTTATAAATTTTATAATATCCTCTTTAATTTCTCCAGCAGCTTTTCTAGTAAAAGTCATTATTATTATATCTTTTATTTTTTCACCATTAAAAAGAGAAACTGCATATTCAAGTGAAAGTCTGTATGTTTTTCCTGTTCCTGCACTGGCTTTTAAAACTTTTCTTTCCATTTAGATTTCTCCTTTTTTACATATATTTTCATATTCGCAATAAGTGCATGCTTTCTTTTTTTCAGCTCTTTTATACTCATCTTCTTTTATAAAATTATTAAAAAGTTCCAGAAGATTTTCTTTTGTCATATGAATTTTATCTTGTTTTACATATTCACCTGCCACAGCATTATATATTATTTTCTGTGCCACACTTTCATCTCCATATAATATAATTGAATATATATCAAGCTGTCTTGAATCTGCCTGACCTGTTTTATAATCTACAATATATTTATCTCCCTCTTCTGTTTCAGCCATAAGATCTATTCTTCCTGTTATAAAAATATCAGTATCTCCTGTTACAACTCTTTCTGTTCTTCCTTTTTCTCCCCAGAAAATTTTTACCTTTTTTCCTGAAAGTTCTTTTTCCATCTCTTTATAAAATTTAAAAATATTCTCTTTTATTTTGGGAAACATTATTTCTTTAAGGTATAAATCAACATATACAGGAACTTTCATCTTATTTTCTTCAAAGACTTCTTCTATAGTTCTGTCAATAAAAGTTTCATCAACTTTAAAATCATGTTTTTTTCTTATTCTTGTATGAATATTTTCAGCTGTTTTTTCAAAAATCTTATGAACTGCCGTTCCTAAAACTCTTGGAGAAACTCCATAAACCTCATCTTTTTCCCCTGAAATAAGAGCTTTATTCTTAAGAAAATATCTGTATCTGCACCCTTCAAGTTCAAGAATATCATATGCCCCTAAAACTATTTTATTTTCTTCAAAATCTTCATTTTGTTTTTCAAGTTTAAAATAATCTTCTGAAAGATTAAAATTACAACTTTCATTTTCTTTTATAAGATTTATTTTCAATATCTTAAAAATATCTTCTTTTGAAAGGGGATTTTTTTCTTCAGGAGAAATATTATATTTCATCATAATTTCATCTAAAAAAGCAGATCTTTCAATTTCATTATTTATATCTTTTCTTACAAAAATAACAGAACTTCTGCTGTTAAAAATTCCCTGTATAAATCTGTATTTTATTATATTTTTTTTATCTTCAAAAGTTATAAAACCACTTTCTGCTCTCTGTTGTTCTGTAAAATTAAGATTATCTCTTAAATTTCCTGGAAGAGAGATGTTATCTGTATCAATAAAATATGTTTCACTGCTGTAGATATTATCAAAATTAAGTCTTGCCTCTGTTATATTTTTTACTGTTCCAAGTATATTTTCTCTGTCTCTTTCAACCTCTTTTATCTCTATTCCTTCCATATATTTTATAAGAAGAGTATAAAGATTTGCTCCTGTCTCCCTTTCAAAAAGAACTTTAAATCCATTTTTTCCACAAAGTCTTTCACTGCTTTTTATATTGTCCACTGCCTGATAAAATTTTTCTGTAATATCAATAAAATTTTCTTCCCTAAATTTTTCAAGCCCTATTCTTTTTATATATTCTACAAATTCATTTACAGAAGTATATTCCTTTATTTCTGAAATATCCCTATAAATATCTGAAAAAACAGTGTATATTATTTTTCCATTTTCTAAAGCCTCTTCATCTTCCATTCCCTCTCTTTTAAAGATAAAAGCTGTTTTTTCAGGCTCAAAAACTTTTTCATCAACATATTTATACTCTTCATCAAGAACTTTTTTTAAGTTTTTAAGAAGAATATCGTCTATATTATAAATTTCTCTGAAAATTTCATTACTTATTGCTTTTCTAAATTCCCGAGATGGTATCCCATATCTTTTTCTTGGTTCAACAGAAAGAAGAAGTTCATTTTGTACCTTCATAAATTTATACAGTTTTGTATCGTCAAGAACCTTAAGTTCCTGTGAAGTAAAATATTTTGGAAATATTTTATGATAACTGTTTTTTTCAGGAGCAGGAGAAAATATATCCTTTCTTTTTTGCTCTCCAGTTTTTTCAAGATATATTATATTAAGAAGTTCTGACATCTCATCACTGTTTTCATATACTTTTATATTTACAGACTCTCTTTTTTTCACAAGAGACACTTTCTCTATTTTTAAAAGTTCTTCATTATAATCTTCCTCAGGTATCTGAATCATAATTTCAATATCACAAATTTCAGAAACTCTTTTTAAAGCCTCTCTCATAAGAGGTGTGAAATAAGGTATATCTACAAATATTATTCTTTTAAATTTTTTTATATATTCCTCTGTATAATTTTCAATTTTTTCTATCCAGTCACTTGGAATAAAATCATTTTCTTTAAGATATACATCATATTTTTCTTTTAAAATTTCAAATTTCTCTATATAGTCTCTCTGCCACTCCTGAAGTCCTTCAGGTTTTCCCATCGCCGAATAAACTTCTCTGTAATATTTAAAAAACAAATCTGCAAAATCTATAATATCATAATAATTCTGCATTTTAAGTTTATCTTTAAGACTCTTATCAAGAATTTTAAAAAGTGTAAGAGGTCTCTTTGCTTCTGTAAGAATCATCTTATCTGTTTTGAATATTTTCTTTTGAAATTCTTCTATCGTAAAATATTCAGGCTCTGGAGCAAGAATATTTTTTTCACGGTTTTTCATATAAGAGTTTTTAAAAAAATAGTCACTAAAAACAATAGCTGTATCTCTATCAGGTTTTCTTCCTTTTATCTCATTTATAAAATTTTTTCCATAATCAATATATATAAATTTCATAACACACCTTCCTCTATACAGATATTTTATTATACCATATAAAAAAACAGCACAAAGTTAATTATGCTGTTTTCTATTTAATTTTTATAGAAAATTTTTCAACTGTTTCCTTTAATTCATATATACATTCTATTACATCATAAGTATATTGCTCTATAGTTCTTTTAGATTTAGACATATATTACACTCTCCAATATTTCTTTTTTTATTTTTTCTTTATATGCTCTCACTTCAGGACATTTATATTCATATTTAAATTGGCTTTTATCAATTAAATCAACTTCTTTTCCAAATAGTTCTTCCAGATGTTTCTTTAAGTCAAATAATCTAAAATATGAACTTTTTGGATAAGGTTTTTCTGGAAAAATATCCATTTCAACTAGAATATCTATATCACTTTCTGGAGTTTGTTCATCTCTTGAAAAACTTCCAAATAATCCTATTGATTTAAAACCAAATTCATCTTTATCTATCTCAGCAAGCTTCTTTAAGATATATTTTTTATCTAACATGATATAAACCTCCTTTTTCTATATTTCTATTGTAACATATATTTAAGTTCAAAAAGAAAAAAGAAATAAAAAATAATTTTTAAAAATTTATAATTTCTACACTGGCTTCATACCATTTTCCCTCTTCATCTTCACCATATTCAAGGAAAAAGTTTACTTGCATATCTTCCAATGTAAATCCAACTGAATTTTCTTCATCAACATTAAAAAATTCTATATTTTTAAACTTAGTTTCAGAAAGTGCCTTTGCAACATCACTTCTTTCTTCTACAAGTTCTGTTACATCTTCACCAATATCATAACCTCTTTTTTTAAATTCTTCTATAATTCTTTCAACTGTTTTCTGTAATTTTTCGTCCATTCTTCCTCCGATTATATTTTAAATATACTTATAAATTTTTTATATTTTTTTATTAAAAACAAAATTACCTTTATTTTTTTCACTTCAAAAGGAACTTTTTTTACAGCTTTTTCCATCTGTTCTTCTATTTCTTTTTCAGTCATCTGATTTTCTCCCAATATATTTTTCTTATTTTAAATTATAATATTTTTAAAAGAATAAAGCAAATATAAAAAAAGACTGTTGCATTTTCTAATTTACAAAATGCAGCAGTCCCCTTAAAAAATACTTTTTTTACTAGAATAATCCAGGAATATTCATTCCTCCAGTTACTTTTCCCATTTCTTTTTCAGATAATTCTTCAGCTTGTCTCATAACTTCTTTTACAGCTGAAAGAACTAAATCTTCAAGCATTTCTTTATCTTCAGCAGCTTCTTTAATTATATCTTCAGAAATATTGATGCTTAAAATTTCTTTTTGTCCGTTTGCTTTTACTACAACAGCTCCTCCACCAACAGATGCTTCAACTTCTTTTCCTTTTAATTCTTCTTGAATTTTAAGCATTTCTTGTTGCATAGCCTGAGCTTGTCTTAATATATCCATTTGATTGTTTCCATTTCCTTTAGGTGATTTTAATTTTCTAACCAATTTTTGTTCCTCCTGATTGTTATATTTGCTTTACAGAATTGATTATATCATAATTTTTCAGCTTTTTTCAACAGAATATTTTATTTTATATCTATATTTGGTGCATAAAGAACAGGTTTATACAATAATTCTTCGCTTATCATATCACTTTTTTCCAATGTCTCTACCACTTTATTTCCCATTACCTGTGCCATAAGATATTTTGGCAAATAATTTTTTATTACAGATTCTATTTTTTCTTCTTTAAGACTTTCTAGAGTTTCGTAGTCTTTAAGGCTAAGCATTTCAGCGAGATCAGAAACAGCTTTTTCTATTCCACCTATTTCATCAACAAGCCCTATTCTTTTTGCTTCCTCTCCAAGCCACACTCTTCCTTCTGCTGCCTTAAGAACTGCATCTCTTGTCATATTTCTTCCCTCTGCAACTCTGCTTACAAACTCTTCGTAAACTTTAATGCTTGATGCACGGATTTTATCTTTTTCATCTTCAGTCATTTCTCTTACAGGACTTCCCATATCTGCATATTTTCCTTTTGACAAAGAAGAATAATTTATTTCAAGCTTTTTCATAAGTTCAGCTGTATTTGGAATCATTGTTATAACCCCTATTGAACCTGTAAGAGTTTCTTTATCAGCATATATTTTATCTCCTGCAGCTGCCATGTAATATCCTCCTGAAGCTGCAACTCCTCCCATAGAAATATATACAGGCTTTGTCATACTTTTTATGCTGTTATAGATTATATCTGAAGCAAGAGCAGAACCTCCTGGAGAGTTAATTCTTATTACCACCCCTTTTATATCAGGATTTTTTTCTGCTATTTTAAGTTCTTTCTGTATTCTCTCAGGTGTTATTATGTCACTTATTTTTTTACTGTCATCAAAATAATTTATAGTTCCCTCTGCATAAATTACAGCAATCTTATCTTTTTCCTTTTCAGATTTTTCTTTTTTAGGTTTAGGATCAACAGCAAGTCTTGAAATATATTCTTCCATTCCTACTTTATTAATTATTCCATTTTTTTGAAGAAAATTTTCATAATATTCTGTCTCATCAATAAGCCCATTTCTCATCATAGTTTCAGGATCTGCAAGAACAAGTCTTCCATCAAGAATCCTTTCATTCAGAAGGCTTTTCTCTATTTTTCTATTTTCAGAAACTGTTTCTACAAAATTATTATAAACAGTATCAAGCATTCTTGTCATATTTTCTTTATATTCTTTGCTCATCTCTGTTCTTTCATAAGGTTCTCCTGCACTTTTATAATCTCCAATATGAATAACATTCATCTTTACACCAATTTTATCTCCAAGAGCTTTATAATAAGGAATTTCTAAAAAATATCCTTTTATTTCTGACATTGCTCCCATAGTCTTAGGCATTATTATTTTGTCTGCAGCAGAAGCTATCATATAATTTTGATTTGTAAAAGAAGGAGCATATGCATAAACCTTTTTTCCATTCTTTTTAAATTCTTTTATCTTTCCAGCAAATTCCTCTGCTTGTCCTCTGCTAAGCCCTACAGTATCAAGTTTTAAAATAAGCCCCTCAACTCTTGGATCGCTTTCAGCCTTTTCAAGATTTTTTAAAAGTCCATAAAAGTTTATCTCTTTTTTTATATCAAAAGGGGTAACTATTCTGCTTTCAGGTATTTCATCAGCAAGTTCAAGTTCTATGTAAGTTCCTGCATCAACAGGTTTCTTCTTTGTTTCTATTGAAATTATTTTCCCTACAGCATAAACTACAAGGGCAAACATAAGAAGCCTGAAAAGAGCCTTAAAACACTCTGCCACAACAAATAAACAAATTTTCTTAAATCTTCTCAAAATTGTATCTCCTTATTAATAATTGTAGAACACACTTCCTCCTATAAATTCTTTCATTATTGAATCTACAGGAATAAATGATGGATCTATATCAACAAAACAGCTTAAAAGGCTTGCAAGTTTTTTTGCTTCATCATATTGATCTGAAGTTACTCTTACTTTTATAAGCTCTTTTAAAGCATAAGGCTTAAGAACTCCAAGTTCATATGTAAAGCTTGAATTAAATATTGCATCAGCTTCTTCTTGAAATGGGAATATCCATTTTTCTTCCCCTCTTCTTATAGAATTCCACATAGAAAGAGTGTGTTCCCCTGATGTTTTTCTTGAAAGGCTGTCTCTTACAATTCTTCTTATCTTTCTTACATCTGTTGTATGAATTCTGTTATGCATATCCATATTTGTCTGAGTAAGACAGCTTATATATATTTTATATTTATTTTCTCTTGGAATATGGCTTGTAAGCCTGTCATTAAGACCATGAATTCCCTCTATTATTATAATTCCATCTTTTGAAAGCTGAGCTTTCTGAGTTTTTTCTTCTCTTTCTCCTGTATAAAAATTATAAATTGGAAGTTCTGTTTCCTGTCCTGAAATTAAATCTTCTAAATTTTTATTAAGAAGTTCAAGATCTAAAGCTTCTATTGTTTCAAAATCTTTTTCACCATTTTCATCAAGAGGAACATTTGCTCTTCCTATATAATAGTTATCAAGAGATATTGCCAAAGTTTCTACTCCTCCAGTTTTAAGCTGAAGTTCCATCTTCTTTGAAAGAGTTGTTTTTCCTGATGATGAAGGCCCTGCTATTGTCACTATTCTTATTTTTTTATTTGCAAGAATTTCAGTTGCTATCTCTGCAATTTTTCTGTCATGGAAAGTTTCATTAAGCATTATTTGTTCAATGATTTTGTTTTCAAAAACCTTCTCATTAATACTTCCCACATAATTTATCCCCATAATTTTTTCCCATCTGTCTCTTTCATGGAAAGCTTTTGCAATTTTAGGAGTATTTTTATAAGGAGCAATTTTCCAATCAAAAACCTCAAGAGGAGTTTTTAAAATAAGACCTCTATTATATTTATATATTTCAAAATCTATAATTTTTCCTGTTGAAGTTTCTGGATCAAGATAAAAATAATCCATATAATCTCCTAAAGCGTATTCTTTTAATCTTGCCCAACCACAATTCTCAAGAATGTGTTTTATATCACTTCTTTCCATTGACTCAGCTTTTCTCTTAAGTTCATCAACATCATCTGTTACAAGTTTTATTGGAATATCTTCTCTTATTATTTCTCTCATTTTTTCATTTAAGCTTTTTAATTCATCTTCTGTTAAAATTTTTATTTCTCTTTTTTCAAGATGATAAATCTCAGCATATGAACCGTTATTTAAAGAATTTTGTATTTCAGCTATATGCCCTTGAAAAAGATCGTGCACTGCTTTTAAAAAAACAAATTTTACTGTTTCATATTGTCTGCTTTCTAAATATTTTGTCAAGTCTATCACTCTCCTTTGGTTTATTATACTATATATTTACTCATTTAACCAGTGAGCAAGATAGTTTTTGACAAAGATAAATTTTCATGCTATCATTTAATTGTTATATAACTGACGGAAGTGGAAATAACCACATGAAGTATAACATTATAATGCCGACCGTCTGGGCAAAAAAGCCTAGTCGTTCGGCTTTTTTCGTTGGTGTAAAAATATAAAAATAAAATTTTATTTTTATAAATTACAAATTGAATAACTTCTTGTTCATTAATTTTTTTAGTTCAAAGAAAACAAAGGAGGGCTTTATGTCTAAAACTTTTTTAAATCCGTCAGAAACAACTTGTGCCGTAATTAATATGGGAATTACAAGAGGGGGAGAAAAAAGCAGTTTAAAAATTCTTGTTTCAGGATTTGCAGCAGGAATGTTCATTGCTCTTGCAGGAATTGGTCAGCTTACAGCTGCACAGCTTTTCACTTCAGGAGCTGCAAGATTTATAGGAGCTTCTGTTTTCCCTGTGGGACTTATGCTTTGTGTTTTTACAGGAACATCTCTTTTTACTGGAAACTCTCTTCTTTCCCTTGCATACTTTACAAAAGATATAAGTCTTTTTCAGCTTATAAGAAATCTTATGCTTGTATGGATTGGAAATTTTCTTGGAAGTATATTTACTGCATATATCACTTTTTATTCAGGAGTTTTTTCATCTCCACTTATGGAAAAAACTGTTGTACAAGCTGCTCTTTCAAAAACTGTGCTTCCTTTCTCTCAAGGAATTTTCAGTGGATTTTTATGTAATATGCTTGTTGCTCTAGGAGTTATTATGGCAATGTCTGCAACTGATGCTGTAGGAAAAATATTTGCCTGCTGGTTTCCTATTATGCTTTTTGTTCTTTCAGGATACCAGCATGTTGTTGCAAATATGTTTGTAATTTCAATGGGAAAATTAATCTCTCCTGAAACTTTTTCTATGGGAGAAATTTTTATAAATCATTTCATTCCCGTTACAATAGGAAATTTCTTATCTGGAGGAGTTTTTCTCCCTATTATTCTTTATTTTTTATATGTAGAGAAAAAATAATTTTCAAAAAAAGACGGAGATTTTTTTATTTTTCTCCGTCTTTTATTATTTCCATCATATTTCATAAAATTTTTACTCAATTATTCCTTCATAATCTTCTGTTTTAAGATTTTCTATTTCATCTAAAGAATAATGATTTATAGGGCAGTGAAATGTTCCATTTTTTAATTTAACTAGAACTACTCTATATCCTCCAGCTAAACTGTGAATACAGATAGGTTTTCCGTATTTTTTTAACAGCATGGATTTTTTGTCATAAAATCTTTTGGCTTTTTTTCTATCAGAATTTTTTTTGGCTTCCTTTGCCTGCCTGTTATATTCAATAACTCTTCTGAAAGCCTCTTCTTCTGTAAGAATTTCTTCACTTGGAGCATGTTTGGTTTTTATAGTCTGCTTTACAATTATATTTATTTCATCTAAAATATCATAAAGCCCCATTATAAATTCTTGATTATCTTCCTGTTCTCTTATTTTTTCAATGACATATTCATGATTTAAAAAATCCAAGACATTCTGCTTCAATTCTTGTTTTAAAATTTCAATTACTTTTTCTTTGTTTTCGTTATTCATTTTATATCACCGATTCTTTTAAAATTAAAAATTTTCCTCAATGATTTTTATTTCTTCCTCTGTCAATTCATAAAGTTTATAAATCATTAAATCAATTTCTTTATCTGTTACAGAAATTTTTTGTTTTATTTCTAAAATTTGTTTTTTATAATCTTCAAAATATTCTTCCCACTCATCTTGCTGAGAAAGAGTTAATTTTATTTTTTGTTTCCCTAGTTCTTTTAAAAATTCTTTAAAACCTAGTTCATAAAAACTTTCCATTTTTTTGGAAAATTCTTTTAAATCTAAATTTGATGATAATCTGTTTTTAAATTTTTTAATTTTATTTTGAAGTTCTTTATTAAGTTCAATCATAATATCTGCTTTTTCAATAAAAGGTTTTTGTTCTTCTAAAGAAATATTTTTTATCGGTAATTTTTTTAATTGAAAACCTTTTATTTTTGGAAAAAGTTGCTTTCCATCAGAATACTTGCTAAGCCAATAATATTTTATTAATTTAGAATTTAAAATACTTAGCACATAATATAAAGAAAACTTTTCATCTTTTATATATAAATTATACAAAGTATTAGAAGTTAATATTTTTGGTTCGCAAATTCCAATTACAGGAGTTTTACCTATTTGTCTTACTACTATTCTTTTTTTCAAATAAACATTAATATTTCCACCACTTTTTATATTTTCTTCTCTATAATCAAAATATTTCTGTGGAATAGAATATTCATATCTATTTACTTCACTTCCATCTATTAAAGGCATATAATTTTCATTTATTTTTTCATTACTTGTAGAACTCTTTTTATCAAATGCCTGTATCCCAAAGTAAGAAATTCCTATTTTTTCAAACTCTAAACAATTATTAAATTTTATATTTAAAGATTGCTTTATATTAAATATATTATCTTCATCTTCTTCCCATTCATTTTGAAATTGATTTTTTATAAATATTAATTTTTCACTTTCTGCTTCATAAATATTTATTTTATGATTTATTATTTTATTTTTATTTAATATTATAGTAGCTACATCTACATTTGCCTCTGAAAAAACTTGATTTTTATAATTTATAATTTCATTGATTGAACAACTTTTTAAAATAAATTCTCTCAGTTTTTGAATATATTTATTTGTTAAATAAGTATTTGGAGTTATAAAGCCTAACTTTCCATTATTTTTTAATATTTTTATTCCTTTTTCAAAAAATAGATGAAATAAATCTATTTTATAAGATGCTACCTCAAAATTTTTATAGTATTCCAATAATTTTTCTTCAGTATTTGACGGTTGCATTAAAACATATGGAGGATTTCCAATTACAATATCAAATCCACCCTCTTTAAAAACTTCTGGAAATTCCTCTTTCCAATCAAAAGCTTTTTCAGTTAAACTTTTATCAGAAATTAAAGAATTTCCACATTTAATATTATTTTCTAAAGTTGCAAGAGTTTTATCTTTATTTGCAGTTCTAAGCCATAATGAAAGTTTTGTTATTTCAACACTTTCTTTATTTAAATCCACACCAAAAATATTATTCTCCAAAATCTCTTTTGTTGTATCATCAAAAAGATTTTTTGTTCCTGTCATATTAAAAATTTTATCATCAATCATTTGATTGTATTTTAATAAAAAGTCAAATGCTTCTATAAGAAAAGCTCCTGAACCACAAGCAGGATCTACAATTTTTATTTTTCTTAATTTCTCACGGAACTTTTCCCAAAATTCAACATGCTTTCTGAAATTTTTTGAATAATTCTTTTTATATAAATCATATTTAAAGTCTTTTTCTTGAAGTTCAGGAAGATTTTCTTCCCCTAACTCTTTTTTCTTATCTTCAATCCAAGCATTCATTGTTGATTCTACAATATATTTTGTAATATATTTTGGTGTATAAAAAATTCCATCTTTTTTTCTTTTACTTTCTTTTTTATCAAATTCTTCATTCTGAGAAATTTTTTTAAGTTCTTCAATATCACTTACAGATTGTTCAAAAATATGTCCTAAAATACTTTCATTTAAATCTGAATCAAAATCATAATCTGCTATTTTTTCCAATTTTCTAAATACTTCGTCATCAACAATCAGGTTATCTAAAACTGAATCAGGCTTGAAAAGCCCTCCGTTAAAATGTGGAATATTTTTACTTTTATTCCCTGTATTTATCCAGTTACAAAAAGATTTAAAACTTTCAAAAATATCTTCAAGTATTTCTCCCCGTTTTACAAGATTACTATAGGAACTTTCAGGTATAAGTCCTTTATCTTCACAGAAACATATAAATAAAAATCTGTCTAGTAATTTTTGAACTTTTTCTATAATCATAAGTTCAGAAATATCAGGATTATTATTTTTCATATTTTCAAAAATATCTATTCTGATTTTTTTATACTCATTATAAAATTTCTTTTCTATTTCACTTTGTACCTTTTGATATTCTTCAGAAAGTTCAAGAGATTTTGCTTTTTTCTTTTCAGTTCCCACAAGAGCATAAAAAGATAAAACATATATAAATTTTTTAAATTCTAAATCATCTCTCAATTTTTCCAAGAAAAAAACTTGATATTCAAGCATTGAATTTGCTCTATAAAGTCTTATTTCTTTAAAATTAGAAACAATTATCCAATGACAGTTTCTTCCATACTTAGGAGCATAACCAAATGCCTGCTCAACTGCAGAACGAGTATCTCCAACTCTTTTTTGTCTTGCATCAAGATTTATATTTACACCTTTAAGTTCAATTAAGGCTCTTATATCCTTTTTCCCTTGATTATTAAAAAATCCCAAAGTTCCATCAGCTTTTTGACCATCTAAAAGTGTTTTTGTTTCTCTTTCAAGATTCCATTCTTCTTTTCCGTCAGTAATATTTGAAGCATTTAGAACTTTTGAAAAAATATCAGAGATAAATTCTCCCTGTAGCTGTTCTTCTTTTGTTTTTTCAAGAACTCCTTTTTCAAGCATATCAATCCATTTATTTAAATATTTTCTTCTCTCTGCTAAATTATTTTTTGATAAATCAACTTCACTAGCTGCTTTTTGAGATAAAATTTTATCATTAAACAAATTATTCATATAATCTCTCCCATTTATATATAAAAAATACTTTTAAATATTATATCATTTTTAATTATTTTTACAAAAAATAAAAAAAGGCTTATTATATTAATAAACCTTTTTCATTAAATTTTATTTTCTTAGATTTTAGCTAAACCTTGTTCTAAGTCAGCAATAATATCTTCTACATTTTCAAGTCCAACAGAAAGTCTTACAAGTCCATCAGTAATTCCTGCTGCAAGTCTTTCTTCTCTTGTATATGGAGAGTGAGTCATTGATGCAGGGTGTTGAATAAGAGTTTCTGTATCTCCTAAGCTTACTGCAAGAGCACATAACTGAACACTGTTAAGAAGTGTTTTTCCTGCTTCAAATCCACCTTTAAGTTCAAATGACATGATTCCACCAAAATTTTTCATTTGTTTTTTAGCTATTTCATATCCTTCATGATCTTCTAGTCCTGGATAGTAAACTTTTTCTACTTTAGGATGAGCTGCAAGCCATTTAGCAACTTTCATTGCATTAGCACAATGTCTTTCCATTCTCACTTCAAATGTTTTTAGCCCTCTTATAATATAATAAGCTTCCTGAGGTCCAAGTATAGCTCCTGTCATATCTTTAAGACCATTTCCTCTTATTTCCTCTACCATTTCTTTTGTTCCTACGACAAATCCTGCAAGAACATCTCCATGACCATTAATATATTTAGTTGCAGAATGAACAACAATATCTGCTCCAAGTGTTAAAGGATTTTGATTATATGGAGTAGCAAAAGTATTATCTACAACAACTTTTGCATAATTATTTGTATGAGCTATTTTTGCAACTTCTTCTATATCTGTAATTTTTAAGTTAGGGTTTGCTGGAGTTTCTAAATATACAACTCTTGTATTAGGTTTTAATTTTTCTTTTACCATTTCTAAATCAGCTGTATCTATGAAGTCAACTTCAACACCAAATTTTGTAAGTCCATGACTTAATAAAGCAAATGTACAACCATAAAGAGTTTTATCTGCCAGTACATGATCTCCTGCTTTTAATAAAGTCCATAAAGTAGAAGAAATTGCTCCCATTCCAGAAGATGTTGCCATTGCATGCTCTCCTTTTTCAAGCATAGCTACTTTTTCTTCTGCAACTGTTACAGTAGGGTTTTTTGTTCTGCTGTAAATATACCCCTCTTCTTCTCCCATAAATCTTGCTTGTCCTTGTTCTACTGAATCAAAAACAAATGTTGAAGTTTGATAAATAGGTGTAGCTAAAGTACCAAAAGGATTTTTTGTCTGTCCTGCATGAATTGCTTGTGTTCCTATTCCTTTTTCTTTTAAATTTTCCATTTTTTCACCTTTCCTTCATAAAAATATAATTTATAAAAATAAAAATTACCATCTGCAAAAATTTATATATTTCTGCAGAGATAATTTTTATTTACTTACTTATACTAAATCTTTACCAGCTTTAATTTCATATCTGTTCTTTATGAATCTTATTCCAATTTCAATAAGTTCTCTTTCAACAGCAACTCTTTTTTCTGTGTCTTCAATAGAAGTAACTTCCATTACTTTAGAGTCACCAACAACTCTTCTTATAATTTCAAGTCCTGCTGAACCAACAGAGTCTGCTAAAACCTGAGCAAGATACCAGTTTTCAAATTCTTCATTTGTATACATAGGATCTTTTACTATTTCTTTATATTTTTTATGGAATTTTACAACAAACATATCAAATATATCTCTTATTGTTTGAGAAAGCCATTTTATAAATTCCTCTTTTTTATCTCCTTCTTCCATAAGATGTCTTCTGTTTGAAAGTGAGAAGAATAAATTTCCTATAACATTTCCTATATCATATCCCATAGGTCCATAGAAAGAAAATTCAGGATCTATAACTTTCATTCCATCTTCATTTATAAATATTGAACCTGAGTGTAAGTCTCCGTGAATAAGAGCTTGTGCATTGTTCATAAAGTTATTTTTTAATTTTGCAGCTTCTGCACGAAGTTCTACATCATCATAAAGATGTTTTTTTACATATTCCATATTTTCAGGAATTACTATGTTTCTATCTCTGTCATTTACATACGGTTCTGTAAATACAAGGCATTCTGAAATATCACAAAGTTCTTTATTTACAAAAGCTCTTACTCTGTCTTTTTTTTCTGCTCTGTCTAATACTAAATCTGTTGTTGGTAAAAGTGTATCAACTAAGAAACTGCTTATTTCATCTGCAAATTTAGGGAAAATTTTTCCTGCCATAAGTTCTTTTCTTAAATTTTTATATGCTGATATATCTTCCATAACAATTACACACATAATATCATCATAACGATATACTTTTGGTACAAATTCAGGAGCACATTCTCCTTCAAGTTTTAATATTTCAGCTTCTATTCTGTTTCTATCTAAATCTAAAGGACGACCTGATGAACGCAAGAATTTATCTGCTTGTTTAAGTACAACTGATTTTCCTGTTTCGTCCTCTATTACTCTGAAAATATAGTTAATATTTCCATCTCCTATTTCTTCCCCTCTAAGCTTTGCATCTTTTGGAAAGATTTCAAAATCTTTTGTATAATTTATTGCATCTTCTACAGACATACGAAAGTGTTCTTGATATTTATTCATCTGGGTACCTCTTCCTTTTGATTTTTTTATTTTTAATAATATTGTTCTACTTCTTTTTCATAATATTCAGCTAAGTTATATGGTGAATATACTCCTTGATCTGTTACAACAGCACTTACTAAATGAGGAGGTGTAATATCAAATGAAGGATAGTATCCTTCAACTCCTTCAAGAGTATTTTTTATTCCATTGCAGCTTATAACTTCTTCAGGATTTCTTTCTTCAATAACTATATTTTCAAGTCTCTTATCTTCATCAGGAATTCCTGTTACAAAATAAGGTATTCCAAAATATTTTGCTGTTATAGCAATTTGAAGAGTTCCTACTTTATTTACAATATGTCCGTCCATGCTGATTGTATCAGCTGCAGATGTAAATAAATCTATTCCTTTTGATTTCATTGTCCATGCAGGCATATTGTCTGTTATAACAGTTACTTTAAATCCTTGATCTTTTAATACACTTGCTGTAAGTCTTGCACCTTGTAAATAAGGTCTTGTTTCTGGGCAGTAAAATTCAATATCTTTGTTTTGATTTCTAATTTCTCTTCCCATGCACCCAACTATTGTTTCTCCAAAGCATTGTGTCATTACTTTTCCTTTTTGAGGGAACATATTTACAAGATTTTTAGCAACTATTGACATTCTTCCATATCTTCTTTCAAGAGAATCTATTGTTCTTTTAAAAATTGCATCTACTGCTGATTCTCCTTTTTCAATAGCTTCTTTTCCAACCTCATAACAAGCATCTGTTATAAGTTTCATACGATTTGCTGTTGTAGGTCTTGCATGAGAAATAACTTCTGATGCTTCAGCTAAAAAAGCTATTTGTTCATCTTTAGATAATCCCTCTGCCTGATATGCTGCAAGAGCCATTCCCATTCCAGCTGCTGTATAAGGACCAGCACTTTGTGTTACCATATCTGTTATAGCTTGTCTTACTTCACGATAATCTGTACATTCTACAAATTTAACTTCTCTTGGGTATATTCTTCTGTCAAGTATTCTTACTTTTCCATTTTCATACCATGCTATATTTTCATATTGAAGCATAAAAGCTAAACCTTCATCCATTCTTTTCATCTTTTCTTCACCTTTTCATTTTCTTCTTAAAAACTTTTATTTTCTATGACATATATTTTAAAATATCAGAGCTGAGAGAATCAATTTCTCTCAGCACTGTATAAATTACTAACTATTCGTTTGTTGTTTTAAAATTAGGGAAACCTGTTGCTATTGATAAGATTCCCATAACAACCATTAACATTGAATACCAGCAATATGGAACAATTGCTCCTGGAGATATTTGAGCCATTCCAGCTGCCATTAAAAGCTGTCCTGCATAAGGCATAAGTCCTTGGAATGCTGATGAGAATATATCTAAAAGTCCTGCTGTTCTTTTACGGTCAACACCAAATTCATCTGCTATATCTCTTGCAAGAGGTCCTGCAGTAATTATTGATACTGTATTGTTTGTTGTTGCAAGGTCAAGTACGCTTACTAGAGCTGCAATTCCAAATTCAGCACCTTTTTTACTTTTAATTCTTGCAGTAAGGTTTTCAAGTATGAAATCAATTCCTCCATGATAATGCATAAGAGCAACAACTCCTCCAACTACCATTGCGATAATTGACATATCTTCCATCCAACCAAATCCTCTTTGAAGGATTCCAAAGACTTCCATAAAGCTAAAGTCTCCATGTACAAGTCCTATTGCAAGTCCAAGTCCTATTCCTATACTTAAAACATTTATAACATTTAATCCTATAAGAGCAAGTACTATAATAGAAAGGTAAGGAATTATATTTACAAGATTGTATTCATATACTTTTCCTGCAACTCCATTTCCACCCATTAAAGATATAAGCACAAGATTGATTATTACTGCTGGAAGAACAATTGCAAAGTTTACTTTAAACTTATCTCTCATTCCAACTTCCTGAGTTCTTGTAGCTGCTATTGTTGTGTCAGATATAAATGACATATTGTCTCCGAACATTGCACCACCAATAACAACTCCACAAACTAATGGAAGAGCTATTCCAGTTTCTCTTGCTATTCCAACTGCAACTGGTGTAAGAGCACTTACTGTTCCCATTGATGTTCCCATTGAGAAGCTTAAAGCACAACCAACTAAGAACAATCCAGGCAATAATGCTTTTGCTGGAAGAACTGAAAGTCCAAGATTTACTGTTGAACTAACTGCACCCATTGCATCTGCAACTGAATAGAATGCTCCTGCAAGTAAGAAAATAATAACCATAAGAATTAATGTAGAATCTCCTGCTCCTTTACAGAAAATTTCAACTTTTTGATCAAGAGTTTTCTTGTCGCCTTTTTTATCAAGAGCAAATGAAACTCCCATTGTAATCATAAAAGCTGTAAGAAGCGGCATGCTTCCAAAGTTTTTTGTAAAAATTCCTGCACCTGCATATAATCCCAAGAATATAAACAATGGGATTAAACCTTTAATGTTACCTTTCTTTTCCATAACTAACCCTCCTGAATATATTTTTTATTTTGTTTTAGATTTCTTCATGTTCCTCTATTCTTTTTCCATAGTCTTTAAATCTCTCAACTACATTTTTCATTTCTTCATCTGAAAGAATATTAGGTTCTCCTACAGTTTTTGCAATAAAATACAGTTCACAGCAAAATTCTACATTTTCTGCTATATTATAAGCTTCTGCAAGTGTTGCTCCTCCTGTAATCATTCCATGATTGCTAAGAAGAACAGCTTTTGTTCCCTTCATTGCTTCAAAAGCATTTTTTGCAAGCTTTACTGTTCCATAAGTTGCATATTCAGCACAAGGAACATCTATACCTGCAACTGCAAGTAAATAATGAACAGCAGGAAGTTTTTTTCCTGTGCAAGAAAGTCCTGCAGCAAATTTTGAGTGAGTATGTACAACTGCTTGTATATCATCTCTGTATTTATAAAAAATTCTATGCATATCTGATTCACTTGATGGAACTCTTTCTCCATCAACGATTTTTCCTGTTTGAACATCAAGAATTACAATATCTTCAGGTTGTATTTTCATATAATCTATTCCACTTGGAGTAATAGCCATAAGCCCTTTTTCCTTATTTACAACACTTATATTTCCTCCAGTACCTTTTGTAAGTCCCTCTGTTATCATACGCTTTCCATACTCTATAACTTCCAGTCTTTCTTTTTCTAATAACATTTCTCTACCTCTTCCATTAATTTTATTATTTTGATATTTTTAAGATATTTACTATATCTTCCTTAGCAAGTTTTTTAAATCTTCCTAAAGTCTCGCTTCCACCAAGAGCTTTTTCTGCCATGATTTCAAAATTTTCTTCTCCTATTCCTGATTCAGAAAGAGAGATTTTAAGACCTAAAGATTTAAAGAACTCTTCCAGTTTTGCTATTCCTTTTAATGCTGTTTCTTCTTTGTTTTCAGATTTTTCTACTCCAAATACTTTCACAGCAAAGTTTACAAACACATCAATATTCTCATCTTTTACATATTTCATCCATGCTGGGAAAACTATTGCCATTCCTGCACCATGAGTTATATCATAAATTGCACTGATTTCATGTTCTATTCTGTGAGATGACCAGTCTGCTATTCTTCCACAAGCTATCATTCCGTTATGAGCCACTGTTGCTGACCACATAATCTGAGCTGCATTATTATAATTTTTTGGCTCTGCCATGATTTTTGGACCAAATTCAACAACTGTTCTCATTGCAGCTTCTAAAAGAGCATCACTAAGTTCTGTATGCTCAGCTTGGCTGAAATATCTTTCCATTAAGTGAGACATAATATCTGTAACACCACATGCCATTAAATGTGCTGGGATAGTAAAACATACCTGTGGATCTAATATAGAAAATACAGGGAAGTTTTTCTCAGTATCACATACGCATTTCATAGATAATTCTTCATTACTTATTATTGAGCTTTCTGACATTTCTGAACCTGATCCTGGTATTGTAAGAACAACACCAACATTCATTGAACTTTTTGGTTCATTTTTTCCTGTAAAGAAATCCCATACATCTCCATCATAAGCTGTTCCTAAAGAAATGGCTTTTGCAGAGTCAATAACACTTCCTCCTCCTATAGCCAATATAAAATCTATTCCATTTTCCTTACAAATTTTTATACCTTCATATACAAGTGATAATCTTGGATTAGGAACTACTCCTCCAAGAGTTATATATTCTATTCCATTTTCTTCTAATGATTTCACTACTTTGTCATAGATACCAAGTTTTTTTATTAAGGCTCCGTCTCCCTCATAATGAACAAGTATTTTTTTACTGTATTCCTTTACATATTTACCTGTTTCCTCATGAGTATCTTTTCCAAAAACTAATCTTGTGCTACTTTTAAAATTAAAGTTTTCCATTTTTCCTCCTTAATAAAATGAATTAATATCTTTTAATGTTGAACATATATAATATCTACTTTTGTCTTTTTTAATGTGTTTTCCCATTCAGAAGATAATCTTTGTTCTGTAATAATTACATCAATATCTTCTAATTTACATATGAGATGTGATTCCAAATTATCAAACTTTGTTCTGTCCACTATTAAAAAAGATTTTTCTGAATTACTTATCATTTTGGCTCTTATTTCTGCTTCTCTTTCACTGTCATCTGTTGCACCAAATTTTCTATTTACTGCTGTACAGCTTACAAAAGCTTTATTTGCATGAAGCTTTTCTAATTGATTTAAAGCTTGATTTCCTATAAAAGATTTTGTTCTTTTTCTCAAGCCTCCTCCAATACAAATAACTTTTACCCATTTTGAATCTTGAAATTCTTCAACTACTTTTATTGAATTAGTAATTACAGTAACTTTTTTTTCATATCTGCGAATATTCTGAGCTACACAAACAGCTGTTGTACTACTGTCTATCATTATTGTGTCCCCATCTTCAATAAACTCTATACACTTATCTGCTATCTCTTGTTTCTCAGTCAAATAAATTTTCTCTCTGATTTCCAAAGGAACCTGTTTATCTGATTCAGATTGAAGATAAGCTCCTCCTCTTACTCTTTTCAATACATTTGTTTTTTCCAATTTATCCAAGTCCCGTCTTATTGTTTCTTCCGAGACTTTAAATTGTTTGCTAAGAGAGCTTATAACAACACTCCCTTTTTCGTTAAGCATTTTTTCAATTTCTTTCAGTCTTTGAATAGCTAACATAAGTACCTCCTATACGATATAATACAATTTAAATTATCAACTAAAATAAATTATATACCATATCACAAAATGTATCCATCAAATTCACAGACTGTTTTTCACTTTTTACAACATTTTCTCACATATTTTTATATCTACAAACAAAATATCACATTTTTAAAAATAACGCAACATTTTTTTGAAAAATTTATGATTATTTTTAGAATATAAAGATATTTTAAAGTACAATATGCGTATATATTGATATTATGATTTCCTTGTATCTTTATATAAATTCTTGTTTTTAATTATATTTATATAACATTTTACATATTCTCACATTTTCCAACATCACACAATAAAAAAATAAGCTGAAAATAAAATTTCAAATTTTTCATGAAATTTTATTTTCAGCTTGTACTAAGCATCAATCTTTATAATATTTATTAGTCTCTGAATGTTATTTTATTTCCTTCAAGACTATCAATTATTGCAAGAGACTCAAGTTTAATTCCTTGTTCTCTAAGCATGTCCCCACCTTTTTGGAAACCTTTCTCAACAACTATTCCTACTCCTACAACTTCTGCTCCTGCTTCTTCAACAATTTCTTTAAGACCTATAACAGCATTTCCCATAGCTAAGAAATCATCAACTATAAGAACTCTATCTCTTTCATTAAGAAATTCTTTTGAAACTGTAATATTATAGTCTGTATCTTTTGTAAAAGAATGAACTGTCACATTATAACTGTCGTCCATTGTTGATGGTCTTTTCTTCTTAGCAAAAACTAAAGGCACATTAAAAGCATAAGCTGCCATTATTCCTATTGCTATTCCTGAAGCTTCTATTGTAAGAACTTTTGTTATTTTTTCTCCTGCAAATCTTCTTTTAAGTTCCTGACCAATTTCATACATTAAAACAGGATCTATCTGATGGTTTAAAAAACTGTCAACTTTTAATAAAGCTGAGTTTTTAACCTCTCCTTGTGACACTATTAAACTTTTTAGTAATTCCATTTTTCCCCCTGATTATTTTTCATCATTTAATTCTTCAGATATTTTATCAATTAATGAATATTTTAATTCACGCAGATCATTTGATAAGTTAACTTTATATCTGTGTGGAAACTCCAGTCTTTTTCTTTCTTCAGAAAGTTTTTCAAGACTGTCCAGATAATATTTCTGAGAACTTAGTACATCTACTAGTTTATCATATTCTTCGGTAGTTTTTCCAGCTTTTACATAAGTTCTTGTAAGTTTTTTGCATGTATACTCCCCTTCCTTAAGAGTGCTGCATTTATACTCATCAAGTTCTGCTCTTGTTGTAAAAGTTTCTCCTGCAAGGAATTTATCTTTATCAGAGTCATCTCTTGCAAGAGTTATTATATCAACATAAGCAAGTCCTTTTTGATCATATATTCTGTACACTTCTTTAAATCCAGGATTTGAAATTTTTATTGCATCTTCAGAAAGCTTTATTACAGGCTCCTTGTCAATTTCAACTATTTTATAAACTCCTCCGAAACATGGATAAGATTTGCTTACTGCAATGGCATCTCCTACACCAAATATATCAACACAAGCATTTTGCTGTTTTAAAGATTTTATTAAATCTTCATTAAGTGAATTTGTCAGGAATATTTTTGCTTTTTTAAACCCTGCATTATCAAGTTCTTCTCTACATTTTTTAGAAAGATATGCTAAGTCTCCAGAATCTATTCTAACTCCATAAATTCCTTCATAGCTGTCATCAATTCCATTATCTTTAAATGCTTTTACAGCATTTTTTATTCCTATTTTAAGAGTATTATAAGTGTCTATAAGAAGAATCAGAGAATTTGCTTTTCTCTCTCTTCTGTATTTTATAAAAGCATCAAAGGCTTTTTTCTCAGCCTCTCTTCCTACACCAAAGGTCTGAATATATGAATGAGCCATTGTTCCCACACTAGGCACTCCATATTTATATTCTGCCACAAGATTTGAATGAGATGTACATCCTCCTATGACTGCTGCTTTTGTTCCACTTACTGCACTGTCAAAACCATGTGCTCTTCTGCTTCCAAATGCAGACACTCCTATAGGTGCTGCTGCTCTTGTCACTCTTGATGCCTTTGTCGCTATAGCCATCTGAAGATTCATAATATTAAGCAAAGGTGTTTCAAGTATTTTTGCCTGAACAAGAGGAGCTTTCACTGTTATTACAGGCTCATTTGCATAAGCTAGCTCTCCTTCTCTCATTGCATAAATATCTCCTGTAAATTTCATTTTTACAAGATAGTCCACAAGATGCTGTTCACTTATTATTTTTGAAAAATATTCTCTTTTTTCTTCCTCACTTGTATTATTTAATATTTCAATAAGATTTACCACTTCTCTTATTCCTGAAACAACTGCAAATCCATTATCTTCTGTGCTTCTGAAATACATATCAAATACAGCTTCTCTCTCCTGTGTCTGTTCCATTATAAAAATGTCACTCTCTGTATACTGATATCTATCAGAGTTGATAACCCTTGCAAATTCCGTAAGTGCTCTTTCTTCTGCCATCATCTTACCTCTTTATCTGTAATTAAATTTTTAAAATTCTTTCTATGATTATATCACTTTAGCCATTTTTTTCCAAGTTTTCTGTACAGTTTATTTTATTTCTTAAATTGTGATATAATTTTATTTATGATATAATCTTAATAACTAAATTTAAGGAGGATAAAACTAATGAGAGCAGTGGTTCAAAGAGTTACTTCAGCAGAAGTTAAAATAGATGGAAATTCAGTTGGAAAAATTGATAAAGGCTTTCTTGTTCTTCTTGGAGTTACTCATACAGACACAGAAAAAGATGTTGAATGGCTTGCAAATAAAATTAAAGGACTTAGAGTTTTTGAAGATGAAGAGGGAAAAATGAATCTAGGTCTTGATGATATAAAAGGAGATATACTTATTGTTTCACAATTTACTCTTTATGGAAATTGTCTTAAAGGGAAAAGACCTAGCTTTATAGAAGCTGCAAGACCTGAAACAGCAATTCCTTTATATGAAAAATTTATTGATATATTTAAATCTTTTGGACTTAATAAAGTTGAACACGGAGTATTCGGAGCTGATATGAAGGTTTCTCTTATAAATGACGGCCCTGTTACAATGATAATTGATACACCTGAAAAATAATTTATTTTATTAATTTCCAATACAATAGAGATTGTAATTTTTTATTAATGGAGGATTTATATGGATATTAAAGAAATAAAAGAAAATGCCCGTGAAAGAATGAAAGGTTTCTGTAATATGTGCAGAGAATGTGATGGTGTTTGGTGTGCAGGAAAAGTGCCAGGAATGGGAGGAACTGGTACTGGAGATTCCTTTAAAAGAGCTCACAATAAATTAAAAGAAATAAAAGTTATTATGAAAACTATACATAGTGCATCAGATCCTGTTCTTCAAACTTCAATTTGGGGAAAAACTCTTTCTTTTCCTGCTATAGCAGCTCCTATTACAGGTACTGTCTTCAATATGGGAGGATATGTAAATGATGCAGAATATTCTGATGATGTTGTTTTAGGATCACTTGATGCTGGAACTATTGCTATGATAGGAGATACAGGAGATCCAAAATGTTTTGAACACGGAATTAATGCCATTAAAAAAGCTGGAGGACAAGGTATAGCAATTATAAAACCAAGAGCTAATGAAGAAATTATTAAAAGAATAAAAATTGCTGAAGAGGCAGGAGCTGTAGCTATAGGTATTGACAGTGATGGAGCAGGACTTGTTACTATGAAACTTTTCGGACAACCTGTAGGACCTAAATCTTTTGAAGATTTGAAAATTCTTGTTCAGTCAACTAAACTTCCTTTTATAGTTAAAGGAATTTTATCTGTTGAAGAAGCTATCTTATGTGCTGATGCAGGTGTTGACACTATCGTTGTTTCAAATCATGGAGGAAGAGTTCTTAATGAAACTCTTGCACCTTGTGAAGTACTTGAAGATATTGTAAAAGCTGTTGGAGACAGAATAAATGTTCTTGCTGATGGTTCTGTAAGAGAAGGTGTTGACATCTTAAAATATCTTGCTTTAGGAGCAAAAGCTGTACTTATTGGAAGACCTCTTATTTGGGGTTCTGTTGGAGGAAGACAGGAAGGAGTAAAAGTTGTTCTTGATACTTTCAAAAATCAGCTTTATCAAAATATGATTTTAACAGGATGTGTTGATGTAAAAACAATAGATTCTAAAGTAATCTTTAAATAATTTATTTCAAAAATATAATTTAAAATAAAAAAATGTCAGACATAAGAATTTTAAAAATTCCTTGTTTGACATTTTTATTTTTTAAAAATTTATTTCATAAGTTTTTTAAGATATTTGAAAAAATCCTCTTTATCAGAAGGACAAGTAATGCAGACATTAGAAAACATCTCCATTATTTCCTGATTAACACTTCCAAGAGCAGATTTTACAGCAAGAGATTGATTAAGAATATCTCCACAATATTCACCATCAAGAAGCATTTTTTTCATCCCTCTTATCTGCCCCTCGATTTTATTAAGCCTTGTTACTATTCTTTTTCTTGTTTCAATTATCTCTTCATTATCAAGCTTTGATACAGTTGTAACAAGCTCAGAATCCTTCTGCCAAGCTTTTAAACCACCTATCATTTCATAAATATTTTTAAATCCTAATTCTGCCATAAGTTCACAAGCAGGTTGACTCACTCTTCCTACAGCACAATATACTAAATAAGTTTTATTTCTATCATACTTTTGAATCTCTCTCTTGAATATACGAGGTTTTAAAAAATCAATAAGTATTGCATTTTCAAGTTTTCCCTCATAAGTAAATTCCATCTCTGTTCTTGTATCTATTATCACCAAATTTTTTTCTCTATCTATTAATTCTTTTGTTTCCTGAGGTGTTAATTTTATATATCCTTCAGCTTTTTTCATCTTTTCCCTCTCAAATTTTTATGTTATCAAGTTCATTATACCTTTTTAAACAATTTAATGTCAATTTTTTTACATATTGTAGATTTAAAAATTGCTCCCAACACACACCAAACTAAAAGTGTTATATATGAAGCACTGTTTAAAGAGGTTGAAAACACAGGAACAAGAAGAAGTAAAACAAAAACTCCACCTGTTACTATTCCTATAATTCCACACAATGAAAATTTTCCCTCTTTATGATAAAGTTTATAAGCTGCATAAGATGTATAAAGATATCCCATTGCTGCCCCTACAGATGAAACATCTAAAGACCATAATACTGTATTTCTTCCTGAAAATACAGTGATACAACTTAATACAAATAAAAGTATCAAAGCATTTACAGGGTTTCCTTTATCTCCTTGAGCAAAACAAGATGGAAGATCTCCCTCTTCTGCCATTGCTGCCATAAGACGACTGCTTGACATATAAAATCCATTTATTCCTGCTACAATAGCTGTAAAAAATGCAAAACCAAGAAATAATACTCCTGTTCTATGAAGAAAAAGTTCAACTGCATAACCTGCTGCCCAATTTACATCCATCATTAAAAGTTCATTTTTTGTCAATCCGTAAGATGCAATAAATGTCAAACAGATATATAAAAATCCTCCAAGAAAAATTGAAAATCCTGCTAAAAGAGAAAGTTTTTTAGTATCAAAATTAAGTTCCTCTGTTATTTGAGGAATACAATCAAAACCTATAAATAAAAAGGGAGCAACAGAAAGTATCTTTAATATGTTTGAAAAATTAAGAGGCTCTCTCATATGACTCATAAATACAGAATGATAAATCCCATTTATATACATAAGAAGTCCAGCTGTTGTAAGAACAATTCCCACAAGAAAAAACACCATTATATTCTGTACCATTGAAGCAAATTTTATCCCTTTTATATTAAAATATAAAAATATAAGAAGAGATATTATTCCAACTATAAGTTCTCCAAAATATATATCCCCTTTTAAACTATAAAGATATCCAAACTTTAAAGCCCCTGGAAATATTGTATCTATTACTACAGGAACTGCTGTTGCATTAAGAGGTATAATTGTAAAATATGAAAGAACTAAAAGCCAACCACAGATAAAAGCATTTTTTTGCCCTATTACATTTTTTACAAATATATATTCTCCTCCTGCTTTAGGAAATTTTTTTATAAGAAAACTATAATTTTTCTCTATTGCAAAAACTAAAAAAGCTCCCAATGTTATCCCTATAACAGTATTTAAAAATCCTATTCTGCTTAAAAACAAATCTCCTGGCAGAAGAAATGCACCTGTTCCTATAATAGAACCTATAGCGATGCTTATTACTTCAAATTTCCCTATCTCTTTTTTCCTTACCACTTTTTCTCCTTCATCAATAATATAAAACCACTAATATAAAAATAAAATTCTCAATATTAAAAATCTTTACATAACGCTGAACAAACTGAAAATTTAAATAATTAAATTTTCCAGTTCGTCGGCTCTGCTAGTCGCTGAAAGTTTTTCCAAACTCTCAGCTCCTGCATCGACGATTTTTTCTTAGAGAATTTTATTTTATAACTACATTATCTAACTTTTTCAGCAACTTTGTTTCCTAAAATTCCTCCTGCAACAAGGAATACAAGGAATACCCATCCTGATAAAGAGAAGTTTGCTATAGGAGTATATAATGCTCCAACATTACATCCATTTGCAAGTCTTGTTCCGTATCCCATTAAAAATCCTCCAACAGCAAATAGAACAACATCCTTTGCAGATATTTTCATTTCAGACATAAATACCTCTCTGAATGATCCTGCAAGAAGAAGACATACTAATGTTCCTAAAGCTATACCTATATTTTGAACATTTATTCCACTTTCAAAGAAAGGAGATGTATAAGCTTTTACAGCTTTATTTGACATATCTGCAAGAGTTTCAGGAGCTACCCCAAACATCATAAGAGCTTTACCAAACCAGATTCCATAAGGAGTAGATGCTCCCCATCCTGCTTTTGTAACACCCATAAGAACTGTAAATACTGCTATTATAACAGAAGCACCTGTGCTCATTCTCCAAGGCTTTACAAAAACTTTTTTGTAAGTTTCCTCACTGAAAAATACAAAAGGTTTGTACTCCTCTTCAGTGTGTTTATACTGTTCTATCTCACTTCCAACACCTTTAAAAGTTCCGTCAGCTTTTTTAGCATCTTCATACTTCATTGAAAGCCATACAACTATTGAAGCTAAGATTCCTGTTACAATCATAGCACCTAAATATCCATTAAGTCCATCCCATTTAAATAGATCTGGAAGATATACTCCCCCTGCAAGTTTTGCTCCTGTTTCTGATGTGAACCAAGATTCTTTTACCCATGCTCTGCTTTGGATAGGATATCCTAAAAATACTCCCATTCCAAAGAAAATTATTGTTACAAATGCTCTTGGAAGCCCAGTTATTAAATCTGTAAGTACTCCTGAAGCACAGCACATTGAAAAAGTCATTCCAAATCCGAATAGGATTCCTCCAAGAATAAGTCCAAGATTAATTGGATTTACCCATAAATCATATGAAGCTGGATCAGCATTGTATAAAAATGCTATTGAAATTGCTGCTGTTGCTGTAAACATTCCCATTAATACTCTCATAAGTTTTGTTGAACCTGTGTTGTAAGCTCTATTTACGCTTCCTGCAAATCCCATGAAACTTCTTGTAAGTGCATATCCTAAAGTCATTCCTAAAACAAGTCTTAAAAATAACATACTTGATTTTAAATAGTTGTGTCCAATAAATAAAATTAATAACAGTATAACTGCTCCCAATAAATTTTGTCCTTTTTTCATAATTATGTTTCTTCTCCCGCTTTAAATATATTAGTCAAAATTGTAGTTTGTTAAAATAGGTTTTCTATTCATTGCTTTATCATTGAAAAATTCATAGAATGATATTCCCATAAATCCTGCTGAAATATTCCAAATATTTGTAAATCCAAGATGACTTAATAATAAACATACATTGTAACTTCTTTGTCCACTTCTGCAGTGAATATATACAGGTCTATCCTTAGGAATTTCATTTATTCTCTCTCTGATTTCACTCATAGGAATATTTACAGATGTATTAAGATGACTTAAGTCGTATTCATCTTTTTCTCTTACATCTATTATAAATGCTCCATTTTCAACTAACTCTCTAACTTCATGGAAATGAACTTGTCTGAAATCATCGTTCATTAAGTTTGTTGCAATGTATCCTGCAAAGTTTGTTATATCTTTTGCTGTTCCGAAAGGCGGTGCGTAACAAAGTTCTAAATCTTTAAGATCATCTATTGTTCCTCCAAATTTAATAACTGTTGCTATAACATCTATTCTTTTGCAAACCTCTCCTTTACCAATAGCTTGTGCTCCAAGAACTCTTCCTGTAGGAACTTCATAAATTAATTTAAAGTGAGCAGGTCTTGCTTCTGGCATAAGTCCAACTCTATCTCCTGGAATCATATCTACAGTTTCATAGTTTATATTTAATTTTCTTTCTTTAATTGCTGCTTCTGTAAGTCCTGTTGAAGCTCCATTGTAATCAAATACTTTTATAACTGATGAACCTATATATCCTCTGTTATCTATTCTCATTCCATTTATATGGTCTGCTACACTTCTTGCTTCTTTTTGAGCAGGTCCTGCTAAAGAAAGTTTGAAGTAATCATTGAATAGAGAGCTGTAAACTTCTATTCCATCTCCAACAGCGTATATATCTCTATCATTTGTCATATAGTTTTGATTTACTTTAATTGCCCCTGTTTTTCCAAGTTCAATTCCTGCTTTTACAGCAAGTTCTGTTTCAGGAGTTACACCTATTGCCATAACAACAGCCTGAGCTTCTATTTTCTTTCCAGATTCAAGAATAACAGTGTCTTTCTCAAATCCTACTACTTTATCTCCAAGGATAAGATTTACTCCTTTATCATAAATCTCTTTGTGAAGAATTTGTACCATATCATAGTCAAATGGTTTCATTATTTGAGCCGCAGCCTCTACAAGAGTTACATTGAATCCTGCTTCTTTCAGATTTTCTACAGTTTCAACACCAATAAATCCTCCACCGATTACTGTAACATTTTTAGAATCCATATTTTTTATAAATTTATTTAATCTATCAATATCCACAACATTTCTAATTGTGAAAGTATTTACATTTTCAATACCAGGGATTTTTGGAACTATTGGTTTTGCTCCCATTGATAAAATAAGTTTATCATAATTTTCAGTATACTCCTCCCCAGTAACAGAATTTTTAACAGTTACCTCTTTTTTAGCTCTATCAATATTGATTACTTCATTATTGACTCTTGCTTCTATTCTGTATTGTTTCATAAATTTTTCAGGCGACATAAGAACTAGATTATCTGCACTTTCCACTACTCCACTAAGATGATAAGGCAAACAACAATTTGAAAAAGATACATGAGGTCCTTTTTCAAACATAACTATTTGGTCTTCTTCGCTGTGTCTTCTAAGTCTTGCAGCAGCTGAAGCTCCACCTGCAACACCACCGATTATAAGTATTTTTTTCATAAAATACTCCCCCCTTATTCTATTTTATTTTTCAATAAATTAAACTATTATATTATACCCATACCCAGTATATCAAATTTAGGATAGTATCGTCAATAGTTTTCTGAATAATTTCAATGGGTAACATAAAAAATAAAATTCTCTAAGAAAAAATAATTTCTTAGAGAATTTTATTTTTATTTATATATCTTTTCTAAATAATGTGCTTCAGAATCCTCTGAAGATGTTCCTATCACTTCAAAATCTGGAAGAAGAGCTTTTAATTTATCACTGGCATTTCCCATAATAACACCTTTTCCAACAACTGTAAGCATCTCTTTATCATTAAGCCCATCTCCAAAAGCTATAGCTTCTTCAGGAAGAATTCCTTCTTTCTCAAGAATTTCTATAACAGCATTTCCTTTTGTTGCTTCTTTTATCATAACCTCAAGACAATTATCTAAAGAAGCTGTTATATCTAATTTTTCTACAAACTCTTTGTTTGCTCTTAGTTCTTTTTCAAGTTCTTCAAGTCCTTTTATATTTTCACTTATAAAGAAAATTTTTGAAATTTCCTGTCCTTTTAACTTTTCAAAATCTACAACTTTTGGTTTAAATCCTGATTCAACATGATATTCATCAAATTCAGAAACATGAATTTCTGTGAACCAATTATCTCCTGCGTATACCCCCCTTATTATATCAGAAGAAACTTTTACATTTAAAAGTTTCTCTGTAAGATCTTTTGGTATATTGTGAACTATTATTTCATGATTTTCATTATCATGTACTTTAGAACCATTTGCTGAAACTAAATATGAATCTGCTCCTAACTGATTTTTAAAACAAAGAGCATCTGTATGATGTCTTCCTGTTGCAATTATAAATTTTACTCCCTGCCCAATTATTTTTTTTATTACATTTTTTGTATATTCTGATATCTTATGTTCTCCATTTAACAATGTTCCGTCAAGATCAGAAATAACTGCTTTATATCTCACTGTGCACCTCCTGTTTATGTATCTTCTTATATTATAACACACTCTCATAGCTGTTATATTTATATTTTATTTTTAAATATTTTTGTTGACTTTTTTTTCTTTTTAAGATATAATAATTTTTGTGAGTAAAAATGTATTGGGGCGTCGCCAAGCGGTAAGGCAACGGACTTTGACTCCGTTATGCGTTGGTTCGAATCCAGCCGCCCCAGCCATTTAAAAAATAATAACACCTTTAGGTGTTTTTTTTATGGTTCATAATAAAATTTTAATATATAGTCTCAAAAAAGAAAAAGTGCTTTTAATTAAGCACTTTTTCTTTTACATCCATTTTTTATTCTTAAAAATTATAATCATTCCTATTACAAGAACTGCCATTATTGCTAAAACTATAAAATATCCATATGTCCAATCTAATTCTGGCATATATTTAAAATTCATTCCGTAAAGTCCTGCCAAAAAACTTAAAGGCATAAATATTGTTGAAATTATTGCTAAAACTTTCATAACATTATTCATATCATTGCTTAATATAGAATAATAAAGCTGAAAAAGTTCTGAAGTTCTTGAAGTCATATTTTCTATAATATCACATATTGTTATCCCATGATCATGAAGATCTGATAGATACATCTTATTGCTCTTTCCAAAATAAGGAAGCACATCTTCACTTTGAAGTTTTGCACTTATTTCCCTTATAGGATAAATTCCTTTTTTTAAGACAGAAAGTTCTGCTTTTAATTTTAAGATTTTTTCTGCCAGTTTATCTGAAAAATCATTTAAAATTTTTCTTTCCAATCTATCAATCTTTTCTTCAATAGAATCAAGAACAACAAAATAATTATCTGCAATCACATCAATCATAGCATAAGTAAGATATCCTATCCCTCTCTGAAATATTTTTGATCCTGGTATTTCTATCCTCTTTCTTATTGTATCAAAAACATCTCCCTCTTTTTCCTGAAAAGTTATAAGATAATTCTTTCCAAGAATAAAAGATATTTGCTCATACTCAACTACTCTATTCCTTGTGCTGAATCCTGCCATCTTAAGAACAATAAAAAGATAATTTTCCCATACTTCTATTTTTACTCTTTGATTTATATTGGTAAGATCTTCTAAAACTAAAGAATTTATCCCTAAAACTTGTCCTATTTTATTAATAAGTTCAATATTATGAATCCCATTTATATTAAGCCAATTAAATTTTCCTTCTTCTTTTAAAAAACTTAAATCTTCACTCTCATTAAGAGTTTTCCTCTGAATCTCTGCTCCGTCAAAAGAATATAATTCCATTTCAATATTTTTATTTACTTTATCTCCTGTATAAAAAATTGTTCCAGGAGGGAGACCTACTTTTCTTCTGCTATATATATTTTCCTTCATATAAAGCTCCTTTAAAAATAATAATGGTTATATATAATTTGACTTAGATATTAAAAATAAAGTTATTTTAGAATATTTTATCTCTTAAAAAAATTTTTAAAATTAAAATTTCATTTCATTCTTATTATTTTTATCTGAATCATTATATTTACAAAAATAATATTATTTTAATATAATATCACATATTTTATCTACAATTTCTAACTCTAAATCTGCATACAAAGGTAATGTTAGCACTCTATCTGCCATATATTTAGCCACAGGAGTATCTTTAGAACTGTATTTTTCTTTATAGCAATCAAAATCATTTATTAAAGGATAAAAATATTTTCTAGCAATTATATTTTCTTCTCCTAATTTCTTAAATATTTCATCTCTTGTGTATTTATAATTATCAAAAATCACTGGGAAATAAGCATAATTTTCTTTTATTCCTTCAGGAGTGTGAATAATTTTTATTCCCTCTACATTTTGTAATCTTTCTCTATATTTTTCTACAACTCTTTTTCTTTTTTCTATTTCTTTATCAACATGACGAAGATTACAAATTCCCATTGCTGCTTGAAATTCATTCATTTTTGCATTTCCACCAATGTATTCCACTGATTCTGGTCCTGTTATTCCAAAGTTTTTAATATCATATAGAACCTTATTTAATTTGCCATCTTTATAAGCTACTGCTCCACCCTCTATTGTGTTAAATACTTTTGTAGCATGAAAACTAAACATTGAAGCATCGCCAAAATTAGCTACTCCTATTTCATTTTTTTCTACTCCAAAAGCATGAGCTGCATCATAAATGACTTTTAAATTATGTCTCTTTGCTATCTTTTCTATTTTTTCAACATCACAAAGATTTCCATAAACATGAACAGGAATAATAGCACATGTTTTTTCTGTTATTAAACTTTCTATTTTATCTGCATCAATAGTAAAATTCTCTGGATTTATATCACAGAAAACGGGTATAAGGCCATTTCTTGATATTGCATGTGTTGTTGAAGCGAAAGTGAAAGGAGTTGTTATTACTTCGCTTCCTTTTTGAAAATTAAAAGCTGCTATTATGCATTCAAGAGCTAAATGTCCATTTGTAAAAAGTGTAATGTTTGGAGTTTTTAAATATTCTAATAAAGATTTTTCTAATTCTTTATGCTTTATTCCCATATTTGTAAGCCAATGTGTTTCCCATAATTCTTTTATTTCATTACAATATTCTTCAAAGTCAGGCATTGAAGAACGAGTTACTAATATTTGTTTATTCATTATATTTCCATCCTTATCTTTATTTATTATCATAAATAATTTTTTTGTAAAAATTCTTTTACTGCCCATCTCTCTCTAGCAATAGAATATTTATCTTTATCTTTCACGATTACTTTTGGAAAGTATTCTATGAATAACGGAGATAATGTCATCGTGTAGGACCCCATATTTAAAAATTCTATTTCATCATTTAAAAATAATTCTTTTTCATTTTTTAGACATAACAAAATATCATTTTCCATACAAGTATATCCTGCTATTATTTGATTCTTTATTATATTTCTTGCAGTTAAATCATTTTTAAATTTTATATTAAATTTTTTATCTCTCATCAAAGGATTAATATT
Organism: Fusobacterium perfoetens; assembly: GCF_021531595.1. Taxonomy (NCBI): domain Bacteria; kingdom Fusobacteriati; phylum Fusobacteriota; class Fusobacteriia; order Fusobacteriales; family Fusobacteriaceae; genus Fusobacterium; species Fusobacterium perfoetens. The sequence goes on along the minus strand of NZ_JADYUD010000006.1, from coordinate 80,613 downwards.
ATTGCAACTTCCATTAATAGTTAATATTCTATTTTCTTTTACATTTTTTATACTAATAACCTTACTAATAAAAGAAATTGGAGAAGCAACCAAAGATGCTCCAGGCTCTATTATTAAAGTTGTATCCTTTGAATATTTTTTTTCTAATATTTCTGTAATAACCTTTGCATACTCTAAAAATTGAGGTTTATCTTTTAAACCACCAAAAAATCCTCCACCTACATCTATATATTTAAAATTTAAATTTTTAAATTCTTCTTTTATTTTTATAGCCATTTCTGAAATATCTTTATATACATTTAAACTTCTAGTTTTAGTACTATTATGTAAATGTAATCCTGATATTTTTATATATTCCAATTTTTCTAATTCTTTTATAGCATTAAAAAATTCACCATTTTCATAATTAAAACCAAAACGACCACCCATTTGTCCCATTACTGTTTCACCAGGACACATACTTTCTAAATCAAAGTTTATTCTTATACCTATTTCCCACATCCTTTGATTTTTTGGTTTATTCTTCTTCAACCATTCTATTTCTGTAAAAGAATCTATATTTAATATACTATTTCCTTCTAAGGCTTCTATAAAAGTTTTTTCACTTTTAATTGGACCATTATAAATAATATTATTTAAAGAAAATCCTAATGCTTTTGCTAATTCAAATTCATCTTTAGAAACTACTTCCGCATAAGCTCCTTTTTCTTTAAAATAATTAATAATCCAAGGTAAAGAATTGGTTTTTACAGAATATCCTATAATCAGATTTTTCCATTTATTTTTAAATGCAACATACATATCTTCAAAATTTTTCTCTAATTTTTCTTTATCAATTAGAAAATATGGTGTTTCTATTTTTTCATTCATTTTTCTCCCTCATATTATTATAATTTTATTATTTTTATATCTTTTTGACCAATTACATTATATTGAATTTTTAAATCTTTATTATCGTCTAATTTTTCATTTTTTAGCCATTTTATAATAACCTCTGGTAAATTAGCACCTGCTAGATGGCTAAATGGATAACCTCCACCAAATCTTGCATTCATTTCTAATATATAAGGTTTTTCTTCTGATAAAAATAAATCAACATCTAAGTTTCCTATATGCTGCATTTTACTACTTATCTGTCTGCCTAGTTCTCTTAATTCTAAAGAATCTATCGTTTCTGCACAGTCAGTTTCTCCTGATCTCATTGCATTTTTTCTTTTAACAAAAGTAGTACAATAATTTTTTTCTAAATCATTTACTATATCCAAACCATATTCTTGCCCTTTAAGTTTTTCTTGAATTAAAATATTTTCTCCTATAGTTTGACTTGATTCATATTTCAAATAATTTTTTTGAATTTCTCTATCTATTTTTTTATAAAAAATATCTAATTCTTCTATATTCTCAGCTTCGTATATTGATATAGAGCCCATTCCCCAACGAGGTTTTAACATTAATGGAAAATTTATTTTCCCTTTTTCTAAAGCATTCTTAGCCTCGTTTAAATTAATATAAGTTTCTGGGACATTAAAATTATTTTCTCTTAAAAATAAAAATGTTTGCCATTTATCATTACATACTTTTATAACTTCTTCATCTGAAACAATTATTCTAATTCCTAACTTTTCAAATTCTTTTTTATGTTTTGATAAAACAAGTAAATCTATATCAAATAGTGAAATTATCGCTTTTATATTTTTTTCTAGGCAATATTTCTGCAAAAAATTTATGTACTCTTTATCATAAATAAGAGGAGTAACTACATATTCATCAGCATATTGAAATGCTGGAGAAAGATTGGAACTATTAGAAACATAAACTTTCCCTTCTTCTTTCAAAGCTTTTTTAAAATATTCAACTAAATAACTTCTTCTTCCAACTGATGTTAATAAAATATTCATAATTAAATCTCCTTTATATCATTAAAAATATCTATTAAAACTTGGAAGAAAAAATTTTTTTATTATTTAGTTCCTAAAAATTCTTTTTCCAATTTTAATAAATCTTTTTTTCTATCTTTTAATTTCTTTATTGGAGAACCTGCATAAATTCCCCAAGGTTCTGTTGATTTTAATACCAGACTATTAGCTCCTATAGAAGTTCCTTCTTCCAAAGTAACTCCTGGAAGTATTGTTGTTCCACTTCCTATTATTGAATGTTTTTTTATGATAACTTTTCCATATTCTAATTTTTTATATTTTTCAGGAATCATGGGATTAGTCATTGTTTCTCCTGAATAATCATCAGATATACTATATATACATACTCTTGAAGAAGTCGTTGTAAAATCTTCCATTACTATTCCACTTCCCCCAAAAAAAGCTCCAAAAGCTGCTATATGAATATGGTTTCCTATATTAATGTATCCCCCCCCCCGCACTCAAAATGCTGAAATCATCTACTCTTACATTATTTCCTATTGAAATATTTTCGGGAGAATAAATACTTGTTTTATCACTTATTAATACATTATTTCCTAAAAATTTAAAACCTATTTTTTCTAATTGTTCTCTTGAATAAAATCCCATAATCAAACCTTCCCTAAATTAAATTCTATATTTTTTCTTATTCAGACTTTCTTTTAAGTCATCAAATGGTTTAATCAAATTATATATAAATATTTTTAATTTATCATCTAATTTTAAGTTTCCTAAAACATCTTCTATTCTTTTATCTTCTTTTTGTATTTCTTTTAGAACTCTATTTCTTCTTCTTTCTAAGAAAAAATATTTTTTCAGCCCTGATAAATTATAATATTCAGCTATCCCTTTAAATACTTTGTATAATTCGTATTCTTTATATAAATCACTTCTAGACGAATAAGAAGTTGAATTTGTTATATATCTATATGCTCCTGTAAATTCGTTCAGTTTATAAAATTTTCCTTCTTTAATAAGAGCTGCAAACAAACTTAAATCTCCTATCATTTCACTGCTAGTTAATAATTTCTTTAAGTTATCTATATTTTTCTCATATTTAAAAATATTTTTACACATTATTGTTCCTGTTGGTATTTCCCCTCTGTTTGCCATTAAAGAATTAAAGTTTTCTATACACTCTCTCTTTACTAACTTTTGTCCTATTATTTGATTATTTTCATTTACCGTATACGAATCTGTGTAACACAGTACTGCATCATCATATTTTTGTAATATTTTTAATTGTTTATCTAATTTATCTTCGGTAACCCAATAATCATCTCCTTCTAAAATAGCTATATAATCTCCTAAACACTTCATTTTGATATCTAATTCATTCTTAGTAGCTCCCATATTTTGCTTTCTATTAAAAATTTTAACTCTCTCATCTTTTTCATATTTTTTTAGTATTTCTGCCGTTCTATCAGGAGATTTATCATTCCCTATTAAAAGTTCCAATTCAAAATCTCCTTTTTGCATCAAAACACTTTCAACAGCCTTTTCTATATATTTTTCATGATTATATGTTATCATTACAACACTTACTTTAATCATATTTCTATACCTTCTTTTTTTAATTGTTTTATTAATTCTTGCATAAAAACTTTGCTTCCTTCTTTACTCAAATGATCATAATCATCAAAATATTCTTTCTTATTAAAAATTTCATATTCATGGGAAAAATCAAAGTATCTTATCTTATATTTTTCAGATAATTTTAATATTATACCATAAAAATTTTTTTCTAATAGTTCTTTAGGAAAAAAAGAATTATAATATTCTGTAAATGGAGTTGTTATAAATATGACTTTTATTTTCTTTGCTTTACATTTTTCTAAAATATCTATAATCAAAGCAATATTATACTCTTTATTAATTGAGGTTTCTAATTTTTTAGCATGACCTTTTATTCTCTCTTCTTTTGACAGTTTTCTGCTTTTTAAATATCTTTTTTTTATTTTTTTCTTAATACTCCATATAATCGGTAAATATCTATATATGAAACATTCTAATTTTTCTTGTTTTTTAAATTTTTTTAATTTTAAAAATTTATAATACTTTATAAGATCTTCTTTTAACCATCTTTCTTTTCCTGCAAAACTAAAATAGCTTAGAGTTAAAAAACAAATTGCATTTTCTTCTATTCTATCATATATATGATCAAACACAATATTGTCATAATACAATGTTTGTGAAATATCTCCTAAATTTACACATTTCTTTTTTTCATCATAATCATATGCAAAATAAGCATGTGAACTTCCTAGATTAAAAATCTTTATTTTAATTGGAAAATGTTTTTTATACTTTCTTTTATTTACGATTATTATAATAAAATTCCATAAAAGTAATGATATTAGTAATAATATTAATATTTTTCCCACCATTTTTTCTCCATTCACAAAAATATATTTTATCTATACATCTTCTCATAATATTTTTGATAATCTCCACTTGTCACATCTTCCATCCATTCTTGATTATCTAAATACCATCTTATTGCTTTTTCTATTCCTATTACAAATGGTGTTTCTGGGTACCAGCCAAGTTCTTTTACTATTTTACTTGGGTCTATCGCATATCTTGCATCGTGTCCTAGTCTATCTTGAACATAAGTTATTAAATTATAATTTATATTTTCTAAATCTGTTTTTAAAATTTTTCTATATTCAGGTTCATTTGTCATTATTTTTGAAATTGTATCAATTATAAGTTTTACAATATTTATATTTGTTTCTTCGTTAAATCCACCAATATTATAGACTTCTCCTAATCTTCCTTTTTCAAGAACTGTATCTATTCCTTTACAGTGATCTTCTACATATAACCAATCTCTCACATTCATTCCATCTCCATATACTGGAAGATTTTTTCCATGTAAAACATTATTTATTATTAAAGGAATCAATTTTTCAGGAAATTGGTATGCTCCATAGTTGTTTGAACATCTAGTAATATTCACTGGCATATGGAATGTTTCTTGATATGCCATTACTAACATATCTGCACTTGCTTTTGATGTTGAATATGGAGATTTTGGAGATAGAGGTGTTGTTTCAGTAAAAAACTTATTTCCAAAAGTTTTTACTTCTCCCCTATTTTGTAAAAGAATATCTAAGTCTTTATCGTTAAAAGTAAGTTCTTTCCCCTCTGCTATATCTTTTTTAAGACTTCCATAAACTTCATCTGTTGAAACTTGCAAATATTTTTTATTTTCTTTATATACTGGATAACCTTTTTCATCTTTTCCAACAGTCCAGTATTTCTTTGCTGTATCTAAAAGAGTTTGAGTTCCAAGAATATTTGTTTCAAGAAATAGCTTTGGATTTTCAATACTTCTGTCAACATGAGATTCTGCTGCAAAGTTTACAACATAATCAACATCATATCTTGAAAAAATATTTTCAACTAATTCATTGTTGCAGATATCTCCTTTTACAAATTCTACTCTTTTATCTTTTAATTCGTTTTCTATATTTTTTAAATTTCCAGCATAAGTTAATTTATCAAGAACAACTACAAAAATATCATTATGTTTATTTAAAATATATTTTAAATAATTTGCTCCAATAAATCCTGCTGCTCCTGTTACTAAATATGTTTTCATAAAGATTTTCTCCTATTTCATTAATTCTGCTTCTTTTTCTCTTTCTTTTTCAATATAATACTCAACTATTTTTATATCAATATAATTATCAATATCTGTAGTATATTTTCTCTCCATTATATATCCAAGCTTTCCATCATTCAGACTTGTATTTAAATTAAATTCATCATCTATTTTTTGAATATATATTGCTCCATCTACTTTATAAAACTTTGGAAAATCTTGTCTTCTCATAGTACTGTTCATATGAAGTAAATTTTTCACACTTTCATCTTCATTTAAAGTTCTCATTAAAATTGGGTGTTCATCTACCTCTGAAATACTTACAAGACTTCTTTCGTTTTTATCTATAATTTTTTCTATAGCTTCATCAACATGCCATGATTTTCTAAGAGGAACTGTGTTTTGTAATATCATAACATAATCATATTCTTCTCCCATGGCTTTTAAAGTATTTACAGCATGAACTATGCAATCTATTGTTTTAGAAGTGTCTTCTGCTAATTCAGCAGGTCTTAAAAAAGGAACATCTCCCCCATTTTCTTCAGCTATTCTTTTAATAGTTAAATCTTCTGTAGAAACTATTACCCTATCAAGATATTTAGAATTTTTTCCGCAATCTATTGTATATTTAATAAGAGGATTTCCTCCAACTTCTATTATATTTTTTCTTGGTACTCCTTTACTTCCTCCTCTTGCTGGAATAATTGCTAAAATTCTTTTATTTTTATACATAGTTTCTCCTTTTTACTTTGTAATTTCTTCTAAAAATCTATCTATTCCATTTTCCCATGAAGGTATTTTCATATTTATTGTCTTTTCTAATTTGTTACTTGCAAGCTTTGTGTATTCTGCTCTCTCTGCTTTTAAATTAAAATCTTTTGTTTTAGCTCTCTTTAATTTTCCTTGCCAACCTATTTTATCTAAAACATATTTTGCTTGGTCATATTTACTCGCTTCTCCATCATTTGACAAATGATAAAGCCCATATTTTTTTGTTTTAATTAGTTCCCAGCTATAATATGCTAAGTCTTTTGAATATGTTGGTGATGAAATCTGGTCATCAACAATAGAAAGTTCATCTTTTGATCTACTCCAATTAATAACCTGCTTGTTAAAGTTATTATTAGCAATTCCAAATACCCAAGATGTTCTTACTACAAAACTATTTGGTTTTACTCTGAAAACTTCCTGTTCTCCCTCTAGTTTTGTTTTTCCATAAACTGATAATGGATTAGGAATGTCTTCTTCTGTATAAGGAAATTTCTTTTTCCCATCAAAAACAAAATCTGTTGAATAAGTTATATAATCTGCACCTATTTCATTTGCAATTATTGCTAAATCTCTTGAAGCATATGTATTTAATTTTCTACAAAGTTCAGGTTCATCTTCTGCTTTATCTACATTATTGTATGCAGCACAATTTATAATAAGAGAAATATTTTTATCTTTTATAAATCCTCTTACTTTTTCTATATCTGTAATATCTAAATCATTTACATCTGTTGCAATATACTCTTCTTTTATTTCGTCAAACATTCTCCTAAAATCATATCCAAGCTGACCATTTGCACCTGTTATTAGTATCATTTATTTTCCTCTAAAAATTTTTCAAAAGATAATTGTTTTTTATCTTTTTCAGATAAAATAAGATTTTTTCCATCTATACCGTATTCTTTAAATTTCCAATCTATATTAAGTGTCTTATCATTCCAAATTATCCCATCTTCATCTTCAGAATTATAGTAGTCTGTAGCTTTATATAAAACTTCCGTTTCATTTTCCAAAGTCAAAAAACCATGTGCAAAACCTTTAGGAATATATAACATATACTTATTTTCTTCAGATAATTCTACTCCAAGCCATTTCCCAAAAGTAGAATTTTCCTTTCTTAAATCTACAACCACATCATATATTTTCCCTTTAATAACTCTTATTAATTTTCCCTGTGGATAATTTTTTTGAAAATGGAGACCTCTTAAGACATTTTTTTGAGATTTAGAATGGTTGTCCTGTACAAACTCATCTGTTATTCCCAATTCAAAAAAATCTTTTTTATTGTAACTTTCATAGAAAAAACCTCTGCTATCATCATGAACAAATGGTTTTATTAAAAATACTCCTTCTATTCCTATTTCTATCTTCTCAAATTTAATCAACTTCATTCCTCATTTTTTAAATTTCTTCATTAGATAATTCCTCTAAATATTTTCCATATTCTGTTTTTAAAAGTGGTTTTGCTAATTCTTTTAATTGTTCCCTTGTAATCCATCCATTTTTATATGCTATTTCCTCTATACAAGCAACATAATTTCCTTGTCTTTCCTGTATAGTCTCAATAAAATTTGAAGCTTGTAATAAATTTTTATGTGTACCTGTATCAAGCCATGCAAAACCTCTTCCCAGAAGATTGACCTTAAGATTTTTTTCTTTAAGATACATTTTATTTAAATCTGTAATTTCTAATTCTCCTCTTTTACTTGGCTTTATTTTTTTAGCTTTTTCTACAACTGTATTATCATAAAAATATAATCCTGGCACAGCAAATTTTGATTTTGGTTTTTCTGGTTTTTCTTCCAAAGATAATACATTTAAATCTTCGTCAAATTCTACTACTCCATATTCTCTTGGATCTTTTACAAGATAACCAAATATTTCTGCTCCTTTTTCTATCTCTGTAGCTTTTTTTACTATTGGAGAAAATCCTTGTCCAAAGAAAATATTATCCCCAAGTACCAAAGCACAAGAATCATTACTAATAAACTCTTCTCCTATTAAAAATGCTTCTGCTAAACCATTTGGTCTTTCTTGCACTGCATATGATATTTTTAGTCCTATCTTATCTCCGTTACCAAATAGTTCTTTAAAACAGTTAATATCTCTTGGAGTAGAAATAATTAATATATCTCTTATTCCTGCCAACATTAAAACTGATAAAGGATAATATATCATTGGTTTATCATATATTGGTAATATTTGTTTTGACACACTTATTGTCAATGGATGAAGCCTTGTTCCACTTCCTCCTGCAAGTATTATTCCTTTCATATCTTTTCCTTTCTTTAAATTTTCCAATTTAATTCTTTTATAACTCTCTCTATTTCACTTTTACAAAATTCTTCAAATTCCTGAGTTTCATTAGAATGAGTATACATTTTTCTCAATAAAGTTATTAATTTTCTTTTATATTGCTTAGTTAAAATTATCTTTGTCTTATAAGCATCTAAATCTATTAGTGTTAATTCTCCTTTATTATTAATTAAAATTCCACCTAAATTATAATCTGTACAATAAATTCCATTTTTTGCAAGTTTTATATAAATATCAAAAAATTTTTTAAAAAGCTCAATATGTTCCATATAATTTTTAGAATACTTTGCCAATTCTTCTCCACCATATTCTGTAACAAGTATTGAAGCTCTTTTAAAAAAAGAGTATCTCTTTATTTTTGAATATACAGAATGAACATGTTGAATTCCTATTTTATCTAATTTTTTAGAAATATATTCATAATGTTTTGCTCTATCTCTTTGTAATCCAAAAGCTATAGCTTTTTCTCTTTTACCATAAGGTACATACTTTTTTATAAAATAAATTTTTCTATCTATTTCTTTTTTAAAAATAACTTTTCTATCTTTATAATTTTTAAAACATTCTTCACTATTTAATTTTTCCTTATTAAAATATTCTAAAAATACTTTTTCTTTATTCACTATTTTTCTCCCTAAATTATATAATTTCTCCTTTTTTTTCTCTATATATTTGATTTAAACTTATTCCAATTATAAAGAAAACATATGGTAACGCTATAACAGTAATAAACATTGTCTCTATATTTTCATATAATACTAAAGTTAAAAGAGTTAAAAGTCCAATTAAAAAATATTTATTTTTTTTATACCTTTTCCATAAATTTATAAGAATACTTCCTACAAATAAATAATAACTTATAAATCCTATTACTCCAGTTTCAGCTAATAATTTTAATGCCATATTATGTGGATGTCTATATTTTTCATTATATTTATAATCTCTAGTATCTTGTAATTTAACAAAGCCATCTAAACCAATCCCATTTAATTTATTTTTTTCAAATAATCTAAAAGCTTCTTTGTATACCTCTACTCTTGCTAAAGAACTTGAATCTTTTCCTAGATTTTCATACCTTTGAACATAATGTGAATTTGAAAAATAAATCCCACCTATAATAGAAAAAACTATAATTAAGCTTGAAACTATTCTTATTATTTTTTCTTTTCTTATTACTCCTAAAAATATTACTAAAATAAATAAAGTTAATGTCATTCCTCTAGACTGAACACTTAAAAGAACTACTCCAGAAAGTAATAATTCTAGTAATAAAAATAATTTATATTTTTTTTCATCATTTATACAAATAACATAATATAATACAATAGAAGTAACACCTAAAATTAAAGCTGATTGAGGTATACTATATTCTGATAAATATCTATAGTTCCACGGTAAAGAAGATTTAAAAAACTCCAACCATGAAAGCTCAGGATTTTTTAAATTTATCATTTCATCAATAATTCTGTAAGTATAACCTAATATTCCAAAAAAGGTTGAAAGAAACATGCATTTTATATCTTCTTTTTTTATTTTTAATTGTCCTAAAAGAGTTGGTAAAATAAGCCATCTAAGATGTCTTTTTATCATAACTATTCCACTGCTTGTAGTTGTGTTTTTAAATACTATACTAATTAATATTGCTACAACAAAAGCCAACATAAATTTTTCATAAAATGTAAATACAATTTTCTTATTTATATATATATTTCCTAAAACCAATACTAATAAAACAAAAACCATAAAATTATTTGCTAATTTTGGATCTAATATTAATACAGCAGGATATATTAAAAATAAAAATTTTTGAAACTTTTCCAATATACTATTCATAGTTCTACTTTCTCCTTATTGTTTATCATATTTTATATTGTTATGATATCTTTCTTTTTCTTTAAAATCTATATTCACTATACTTTTTTCAGGAATAAAATTCTCCCATTGTATATAACTTAAATCTATTAATGTATATGGTAAATCCTCTGTAATATATTTATTATCTAAGCTTTTTGATACTTGACTAATTTTATTAATATCCTTTTTATAGTTATCTGATATCCACAGCATAAAAGGAATTTCTACAATATATTTATTAATTCCATTTTGGCCATGTCCCATAAAATCTTTACTGTCATATATTTCTTCTCCATGATCTGAAAAATATAAAACATATGATTTTTTATTTTCTTTTTTTATTTTTGAAATTACTTCACTTACTATATAATCTACATATAAAATAGAATTATCATAATCATTTACTGCTTTAATCTTATTTTTTTGCCACTCATTAAAGTTATTATTCATATCAGTAAATTTTTTAAATTTTTCAGGAACTCTTTCTTTATATTGGATATGATTTCCCATTAAATGAATAACAATAAACTTTCTATCATTTTTTTCTTTTAAAATCTTATCAAATATTGGAAGCAGAGCTTCATCATATTTTTTAAATTTCCTTGAATCTAATGCTGAAATTTCTGTATATTCTATATAATCCGCTTTACTTGCAAGAGCTGCCACTACATTTCCTATTGATCCATAACTTTCCTGATTACTTATCCAATATGTCTTAAATCCTGCCTCTTTAAATAAATCCAATATACTTGGACTTTCATAAAATTTATAATTATTTTTACTATCCTTTAAAGTTAATACTTTCTGCAAAGATTCTCTTGTAGTACCATGTGGAGAAATTACATCATCAAAAACAAAAAGTTCATTTTTTTCTTTTAATTTTTTAAGATTAGGATTTGTTTCTCTAAAATATCCATAAAGAGATGAATGATACTTAGAACCAGATTCACCTATTATCATTACATATATACTCTCTTCTTTATTTAAATCCGTTAATTGATCTTTTAAATTAAAATTTTTTAATTCTTTTAAAGTCTCTTTATATTCTTTTGCATCATTTTGATATTTTACATAACTAGATTTTAAAGTTGCTAATACATATTTTCTTGTATAGTCATTTCCTTCTAAATTAAAAGAAAAAACAATTATAATTACAGATAATATTCCTACTATAAAAGATATCAGTTTATATTTTATTTTTGCTATAAATAAAATATAAATTAAATATGCTATTATTATTAGAAATTTCATATTAAAATAGTTTAAAAGAAACTCTTTACTTTCATTTATATTAGTTTCCAGCATTGTATAAAAAATATCTGAATTAATTTGTGTACCAAAATTTATATATGCAAATAAATCAAAAATATTTGCTGTTACATTGATAATTATTAAAGATGTCATCACAAATTTATATATCTTTTTAGGAGAAATAAATGACAACAAAATAAAAAATAAATACATAATTATACAAATTCTTATTCCTGCTTTTAAATTCTTTACAACTTCTATATTTCCTATATTTTTATATCCATTTATTATATATATTAAAATTGGAAATAGTTGTGACCATAAAAATACATAGCTATATTTTTGAATACTATTTATCTTATCTTTATCAAAAAAACTCACTTTTATAACTCCTCTAGTACTTTTTCTATTTGCTTAATAATAATTTTACTATCAAATCTCTGAATTGCTTCATTAATGTATTCTAAATATTGATTTCTTTTTTCTGAATTTTTATTTAAAAGATCATATATTTCATCAGCCATTGCTTTGTAATCTCCAATATTAACTAGGCTTCCATATTTTCCATTATTAAGTATTTCTTTAGGACCTGTAGGACAATTTGTAGATATTATTATTTTCTTTAAAATCAACGCTTCTATTAATACAGTTGGAAGACCTTCGTGTTTTGAACTATGAATTAAAAGTTTTGCATTTTTTATCCATGGATATGGGTTTTTCTTCATTCCAAGTAACAATATCTTACTCTCTAAATTCATTTTTTTTATTTCTTCCTCTATTTTTTTTCTATCAGGACCTTCTCCTAATAAATATAATTTTAAATCATTATTATTTAATAATATTTTTTGATAAGCCTTAAATAAAGTAAAAAAATCTTTCATTTTCAATTCTAAACGAGAAACCATTATAATATACTTATCTGTTAATAATTCTTTTTCTTCTTCAGATAATTCAAAAATATTTTCTGATAGTTTTCTTATTTTTTCTATATTAAATGGATTATATATCATTTCTAATTTATCTTCAATTTCTGGTATTTCTTTAATTACATTTTCTTTCATCTCGTTGCAAATACAGACTATTTTATCACAATTTTTAAATTGCTTTTTTAATTTATTTTTCCTTTCTTTATACCTATTTAGTTTTGTTATCTCTCCATGTAACCAACAAATTTGTTTTTTATTTTCCTCATTTTTTAATTCAATTAATTTCAAAAAATCTCCACTTTTAAAATCAATAACTATATCTCTATCTTTTGAAAATTCTAAGTAATTTTTTTTTATTAGATATTTCTCATATTTAAGCATAAAAGAATATAAAACTTTATAAAATACATTCTTTTTCTTAGATCTATAATATAAGCTTTTGTCTATTATAACTTGAGGTAACATATATTTATAATTTATTTCTTTTGGGATTTCATTTTCAAAAGTATTTTCATTTTCATACTGAAGGCCCAGTTTTATATCAAATTTCTTTTTATCAATTGCTTTTAAAATTTCTAAAATAACTCTTTCTACTCCACCAAGTCCTACTCCACTTGTATAAAATAAAATTTTCTTCATATGTATCATTCTCCACATAATTGTTTTTTTAATATTCCATCTTTATCGTATGAATTATTATAGCCATATTTACAATAATAATCTTTTTTATTGAAAATTTCTTTTTTCCTCATATAATAGTACTCTTCATTAGCACTTTGCTTTTTAGTTGGGTCAAAAGGATGATATAAATGCATTTGGATTAAGCTGGCTTTCATCTCTCTTCCTCTTATTCCATATACATATAATCTATTTCCAAAATCATCGTCTTCAAGTCCCCAACCTCTATACTTTTCATCATATCCATTTACAGCAATATAATTTTCTTTGTATAGAGCATAAGACATTCCTACTAATCTTATCCCTCTTTTATTAAGCTTTAATTTATTTAAAATACGCCTAAAAAAGTCTTTTCTCAAAATCCATCTTTCTATATCACTATATTGTTTAGGTAAATATTTTAACAATTCACTATAATTTTTTCCAAAATTTAAGTCCTCTAGTATTTTATTTTTTTCTTCTTGAGTAACTGAAATAGGTCTAGACATTAAAAAAATCTTTTTATTAATATTTTCCTTTATTACTTTTAAATAATCAGGTGGAAAAATTAAATCTTGATCGCAAAAAACAAGTATTTCACCTTCAGAATGTTTTACTCCATTGTTTAAAGCTCTTGTCTTTCTAAATCCCAAATCTGATTGTCTTACATACTTTACTTTAAATTTTATTTTAGGTATTAAATCTTTTATAAAATCCATTACATCCTGTGAAGAGCCGTCATCAGATATTATTAATTCATATGGCTGTATTTCTTGGTTTATTAGACAAATAATCAAACTTCTCAAATGCTCTAATCTATTATATACAGGTACTATAACACTTATTTTTTCCATTCTTTCTCCTAACTTTTTAATCTTCTAAAATTAATTTTTCATACTCTTTTATTACATTTTTTATATTGTATTTTCCTATTCTATCTTGTATTAAATCTGTATTAACTTCAGGATTTTCAGTACATTTTAATACTATTTCTTTTATTTCTTCATAATCACCTACATTATAAAGATATCCTATTTCTCCATTTTCTAAAATTTCTTTTGGACCAACTGGACAATTACTTGAAATCACTATTTTATTTAAGATTAGTCCTTCTACTAAAACTAGTCCAAATCCTTCGTATTTAGAACTATGAATCAGCATTTTTGCTTTTCTTATCCATGGGTATGGATTAGCTATATTTCCTAATAATATTACTCTATTTTCTTGGTTATAAAATTTTATTTTTTCTTCTATTTTTTTTCTAGCTGGACCTTCTCCTAAAATATAAAGTTTTGTTTTAAAATTTACTTTTTCTAATTCTTTCCATGCTTTTATTAAGGTTTCAAAATCTTTTGAACTTTCTGTTAATCTCATAACACTAACTATAAAATCTTCTTTAAAAAACTCTTCTTTATCTTTATCCACATTTTTTACGGATTCTGATATTATTTTTTCAAAAGAAAAAGGATTATATATTCTTAATATTTTTTTCTCTAAAAATGGATAAAGTTTTATTGTACTCTTTCTCATTTCATCACATATTGTTACTATTTTATCGTATTTTTTTAACCTTTCTCCTAATCTCTTTACTCTAGATTTTTTTTGATACCAATTTTCTATTGAAGAATGAACCCATGCTATTTTTTTATTACTTTCTATCAAATCAATATACTTAGAAAGTCCCATATCAAAATCTATAACCACATCATATTTATTATTTTTTACTATTGTTTTTAGATTTTTCTTTTTTAAATACCCTTCATAATTCATCATTAAATTATAAATTATTTTATAAAAAATATTTTTTCTTCTTTGTCTATAAAAATCTGTTTTTTTTATTACTTCTTCAGATTTTAAATAATATATTTTTATATCTTGTGGAATATCTTTTTCAAATATATTCAGGCTCCTTATGCCATCTTCTATTATCAAATCTATATCTATTTTTTTGCTATCTATATTTCTAAGGACCTCGGTTAAAACTCTTTCTATTCCTCCCATTCTAAGACTTCCATTATAAAATAAAACTTTTGTTTTTTTACTCATATTTTCCAACCTTTTTCTCTTAATTTTTTTTTCTTAGCTTTTATTTTTTCTATAAATTTTAGTTTTTTAAATTTTTTTATACCCAGTACAAAATAATACATTACATCTTTTTTATATGGATATTTCATTTCTTGATATGAATCCATTTTCATTGTAAGCATATCATAATGTGCCCTGTAGTTAAAAAATTTCATTTTTTTACCTTGAGTATCTATTATTCTTATTTTTTCATTTTCTATTAAAAAATTTCCAGGATTAAAATCTCCATGATAAATTTTAAAAGAATGAACTTTTTTCATTAAAGACACCATTTTATCTAAATAGTCTCTATCTATCCTACCATCTATATTTTCCATAATAAGAGCTGAATAAGTTATAAATCCATACTTTCTTTTATTGATTACAAGAAATGGTTTTACATATTCTTTTATTTTATAATTTTCTATTAATTCATTAAGATTGATAAGAGTTGTTAATGCTTCTCCCTTCTTAAACAATGTCATTAATTTCCTTTGCGGTATTATGTGCTCATTTTTATTTTCTTTTAAGACAAATCTTATATTATTAACACTAATAATTTCAACAAAATTTCTTTTTGTATTTTTTAAAATTTCACACTCTGTATATTCTTTATCTATAATTTTTTTCCCTATATTTGAAAACTTATCTTCTAAATAATATAATTTATATCCTTTATATTTTTCTGCTTTATATTTCATCTATTTTTTCCTTTAATTTTTCTATTTTTATTTTATTTATATCTATTTCTTCTCCATTTTTAACTTTTTCATCTACATATATTACTCTTGCTTGATCATAATTTGGACCCCATAAAATTGAATTTTTATCTTCTTTACCTATTTCTCTTCTATAAATACAAAGCATCTTTCTTTCAAATGTTGCTGCTATATGTACAATTGATGTATCTGGTGTTACTACCAAATTAGCTTTACTTATTAGTTCAACTACTTCTAAAATATTTTCTGTTTCAGGTATTATTATTTTATCGCCAAATCTTTTTTTTATTCTTTCTAATTCACTTAAATGATTTTTTGTTCCTATTAAAATTAATTTATCAAAATTTTTTTCTAAAATAATTTCTGAAATTTTTATCATATTTTCTAAATTAAAACTTCTATGTTTACTTGCTGCATATGGATTAAATACAACATATTTTTTATTCTTCAAATTTAATTTTTCTATCATATAATTTGTTGGAAATAAGTCATATTTTCTTACTATATTCTTTATTCCTAAAAATTTTAAAATTTCTAAATATAAATTTGAAATATGATAATGATAATCTATCGATTTTAAAGAGACTTCAAAAAGATTCCAATCTTTTTTATTTATTCCTATATTTATTTTTGCTTTACACATATTTATAAACATCATTTGATTTACTCTTAACATTTCAGAAAAGTCTATTAATAAATCATATTTTTCTAAAGCTATTTCCCTAGCAAGTTTTTTTACTTCACTTGTTTTTTTATTATATTCGTATATTTTATCTACATTTTTATTATTAGATATAATATCTTTAGCTCCCCCTCTTGTGACAACACCTATCTTTATTTCAGGATAACTTTTTTTTATTTCACGGAACATTATAGTATTTATTACCATATCTCCTATTTTCCCATCGTATCTTAAAAAAAGAATAGATTTTATATTATTATCTTCTATAAAATTATTATCTTCTATAATTTTTTCTTTATTTTTTCTATCCCAAATATTCTTTCCTATCTTTAAACGCTTTTCTCTCATATAGTCTTGAAATATTCTATTAATTTTCCTTATCATTCATTTGCTCCTGTAATTTTTTTCTTCTTAATATTATAACAAATATATCTTTTTTTTAATACTTTTCTTAAGAATTTTCTTTAAAATTTTTCTTGTAATTTATTTTTTATCTTTTTTTCATAATTCTTATTTAATTTATGCTATAATTAATATTATTTTTATAAATCATATTTATATAATAAGGAGAAATTTTATGAAAAAAGTAAAATTTATATATAATCCTTTTTCTGGAGAACGGGAAATTTTAAAATATCTTGATTATATTATAAATGCCTATCAAAGACATAATTTTATAATCGTTCCTTTCCGTATAAGCTATAATATTAATTTAGAAAATGCTTTTACAGATATTGATGATTCATACGATCATATTCTTGTATCTGGAGGAGATGGTACTGTAAATCAAGTTATCAATATAATAAAAAATAAAAATATTGATATTCCTGTTGCTGTTCTTCCAGCAGGAACAGCTAATGACTTCGCTCATGTAATAGGTATGCCTCATAGCATAAGACAGTCTGTTGATATGATTTTAAAAAGCTCTCCAAAATTTATTGATTTAGGAAAAGTAAATGATAAATATTTTATAAATATTTTCAGCTGTGGACTTTTTACAGATGTTTCGCAAAAAACTCCAACAAACCAAAAAAATACTTTTGGTAAACTTGCTTATTATTTTACAGGATTAAAAGAACTTCCTAATTTCAAAAAATTAAATCTTTCTGTTACTTCAGAACACGGAGATTTCTCTGGTTCTTCCATACTTTTCTTTGTTTTCAATGGAAGAACTGCAGGAGGATTTGAAATAGCTCACGATTCTCTAGTAGATGACGGTATGCTTGATGTAATTATTGTAGATGGAGAAAATATTTTAGAAAAGCTTACTTTTGTTTCACAGTTTATTTTAAAGAAAAATCTTGAATATCCAAAAGGAATTATACATTTTAAAACAGATAAATTAGAAATAAACATTGAAAATAATTATACAACTGATATTGATGGAGAACCTGGTCCTGTTTCTCCTTTAAAAATAACTTGTGAAAAAAAATCTTTAAAAATTTTAGGCTATCTATAATTATTAAGAGGGAGTTTAATTACTCCCTCTTACATTCTCTTCTATTTTTTTAAACACTTCTTTTCCATCATAAAATTCTGACATTCTACCTAATATTTCTGTTCTTTCAAAAAGTTGGCGTTTTAATCTTTTTATCAAAGATTTTTTTCTATATTTTGAAAAAAAATCCTTTCTATAATCTTCTAAATCTATAACATAGATTTCATTCTCTGAAACTATAAAATTTCCAAAATTAAAATCCCCAAAATAAATTCCTAATCCTATTATTTTAGAAACAATTTCTGTATACTTTTCTATCAGTATTTTTCCTTCAGCTTTATTTGAATCCATTAACTCTTCAAAAAGACTTCTTCCCTTAACTTCTCTTGTAGTAACACTATATTTATCATAAAATAAAATTTCTGCTGTCCTTATCCCTACTGTATTTAAAACATTTGTAATATAATTATAATTATCTCCTGGATATTTTCTAAATTTAAAAAAATATTTTATTCTTTTATTTAATTTTGGATAAAAATATTTAGTATATATTTTTTTATCCTCATCATAAACAACTTTTGTCCTTTTATGACTAACTATTACCTTTTCCATTTTACCACCATCATCTTAAAGTATTAACCCATTTTTAAACCCTAATATTTTATAACACATCTTTTTCATTTTTACAATAAAAAAAGAGTTGTTTTTTAAACAATCTCCTTTTCCATTCTTCTAAATATTCACTTTATAAATATCTTTGATTTCTGTTCCAAGAAATTTTTCAGCTTTTACTTTAAAACTCTCTTTATCTCCTGTCACATAAAATTCTATTCTTCCTTTATTTTTATCATTATTAAGAATATCTTCTTTTTTCAGAACCCTGAAAAGTTCTCTTGCACATTCTTCACTAGGATCAATTACCTTGCCTTCAAATCTTTTTTGTATATCTTCAATTATAAATGGGTAATGTGTACATGCTAAAAGAAGAGCCTCTGAACTTTTAGGAATATGTGACATATATTCACCTAAAACTTCATATCTTTTTCCAAATTTTTCCCATCCCTCTTCTATCATTGGGCATAATTCTTCACAAGCAACTGTATTTATTTTCATTTTTTTATTTTTTTTCTTTATTTTTTTTAAATGTTCACCACTCTCTATTGTAAAAGGAGTTCCAAGAACAGATATTTCATCATATCCATTTGAAGAAACTGCTTCAACTCCAGCATCTATTATTCCTACAACAGGTATGCTGCATTGTGTTTTAAGCATTTCCAAAGTAGCTATTGTTGCTGTATTACATGCAATAACAATAGCCTTACAATTATTTAAAATTAAAAATTCAACTATTCTTCTGCTTAAATTTTGAATTTCTTCCTTTGTTCTTCCTCCATAAGGAACATTCTTAGTATCTCCAAAATACATTATATTTTCATTTGGAAGTAATTTTATTATTTTTTTTAAAACACTGACTCCTCCTATACCTGAGTCAAATATACCTATATTACACCTTCTATCCATACTGTATCACCATTTTTATTTATTTTGTTTTTAACACCTCAATAAAGAATGTTATTATAGGAGCATTGACAAAGTCTATAAACATAGCCCCTACTATAGGTACAACGAAAAATGCTTTAGGAGAATATCCATTAGCTTTTGTAAAAGTTTCCATATTTGCTATTGCATTAGGACTTGCTCCCATTCCAAATCCACAATGACCAGTTGCTATAACTGCAGCATCATAATCTTTTCCCATAATTCTAAATGTTACAAAATAAGCATAAAGAGCCATTATTGCTGTCTGAACTAAAAGTATAGAAATAAGAGGCACTGCAAGATTTGCAAGTTCCCAAAGCTGCATAGTCATAAGTGCTATTCCAAGGAAAAGCTGAAGTGATATAGAACCTATTATATTTATGCAATGAAGAGGAAGTGATTTTCCTTTTTTATCCATAAAATTTCTTATAACTGAAGCAACTATCATAGGACCAAGATAAGCAGGAAAAACCATTCCAAGCTTCTTAAATCCAAGAATAATGAAACTTCCGATACCCATACTAATTATTATATACATTAATGCATTAAATAACAAGTTCTCATCTATATTTTTTTCATCTTTTGTAAGTTTTCCCTCAACAATTTCTGTATTTTCCCCTTCAGAAGTAGCTTTTAAGTTATTTTTATTCATAAGTCTTTTAGCAATAGGACCTCCTATCATACATCCTGCAACGAGACCAAATGTTGCTGCTGCAACTGAAACAGATATACCTGCTTCTGCTCCAGCCTTAACAAGTTCTGGGCCAAAAGCTGCTGCTGTTCCATGTCCTCCTGTAAGAGCGATTGAACCTGCTGCAAGTCCTAAAAGTTTATTTATTCCAAGAACTCCACATAAAGTTATTCCCACAACATTTTGAAAAATGATAAGAATAATTGAAACTACAAGGAATACCATTACTTGAAGGCCACCTTTTAAAAGCATTTTTATACTTGCTGCAAATCCTATTGTAGTAAAAAATGCAAGCATTAAAAGAGATTTAAGCTGACTGTCAAATGAAAGCTGAAATAGATTATATTCATAACCTATAAGTGTAAAAACAGAAAAGATAAGTCCTCCTACAACAGGGGCTGGAATAAAAAATCTCTTCAAAACTGCCACTTTTTCTTTAATCCATCTTCCTAAAAGAAGAAGGACAACTGCTGTTGCAAGAGTTTCAGGCATTCCAAAAGTATATTTAAAAATTTCAGTATTCATAATTTCATATTCTCCTTTGTAAAATATTTTAGTAAAAACAATAATCTTTTAAATAATTTATTATTTATATATTTTTATATTTTTTTATAAATTATTTCAATTACTCAGCCATTATATAATACTAAAAAAAAAAGTTCAAGCACTTTTTTTAATGTTTGAACTTTTTTACATATATTTTATATATTATTTAGATAATTTTTTTATTTTTTATGCCCACAGTGACATCCAGTTCCATTTTTTGAAGCTGCACATCCTCCACAGCACCCATCTTCTCCCTTAAAATGTCTCACAATACTTCTGAAAGAATAGAATACTGCTACTGCAAGCACTGCAATAATTATTATTGTTTTCATATTTTTCGCCTTCTTTCTAAAAAATTAAATATTTAAAATAATCACTTAAAAGAATAAACGCCCTACTTGGAATATAAGAGTTGAAGCGATATATGGAACTATAAGCATGATTCCTATAAGCTTAAACAAATATTCTTTTCCAAATTCTTGTTTAATTGCTCCTAAAGTAACTGCACAAGGAACAACAAGAAGAATAAATACCATGAATGAGTATGCTCTTAAAGGAGCTAAAGGATCTCCAGCCCATAATCCAGCAGTTGCTTCTACCACTCCTCTTCCTTCTTCCTCTATTTCTTCTGCATCAGGTGCTGCAAAAAGAGAACTTACATCAAAACTTATTATTCCTGAAACTGAATCTTTTACTGCACCACCAAGAGCTGAAACTTGTTCTTTTAAATCTTCACTAAAGGTTACTTCTGCCTCTTCTCCTTCTTCTTCAGGAAGTTCAAGAACCTGTGCCATAAATCCTACTACAACTTCTTTAGCAGCAATACTTGGAACAATAGCTGCAACTGTCTCCCATCTATCAGCAAATCCTGTAGGCTTTAAAACAGGAGCTATTACTCTTCCAACACTTGCCATATATGATTTTTCTGCATCTCCATGATTAGGGAAATAAGTAAGTCCCCAAAGAAGAATCAAAATACCAAGAATAATACTTGTTGCTTTTTTTAGATATCTTCCTGTTCTTGTTAAAGTAGAATTCATAATAACTTTAAAGCTCGGAATTCTATATGGTGGAAGTTCTATAAGCAGAGCTTTATTATCAACTTTAAAATATTCAAATCTTTTTAAAATCATTCCTAAAAGAATTGCTGTAAATATTCCAAAAAGATAAAGAGATACTACTACAAGACCTGCTTTTGCACCAAAGAATGCAGCTGTAAATAATCCGTAAACAGGAAGTCTTGCACCACATGACATAAAAGGAGCAAGGGCTGCTGTAAGCTTTCTTGATTTTTCATCTTCAAGAGTTCTTGTTGCATAAATTGCAGGAACTGTACAACCAAATCCTAAAACCATAGGAACAAATGCTTTTCCATTAAGCCCAAGTTTTCTCATAATTTTATCCATAAGAAAAGCAACTCTTGTCATATATCCACTTTCTTCTAATATTGAAAGGAAGAAATAAAGGAAAAACATTAGAGGCACAAATGTAAGAACTCCTCCTACTCCACCAATTATTCCATCAACCACTAAAGAATTCAGCCAGTCAGGAGTACCTTCCATAAGTATTCCTGCATATTTTCCTATAAATCCTCCAACGAATCCATCAATCCAGTCAATGAAAGGAGCACTTCCATTAAATACGATTGTCATAAGACCTGCTATTATTACAAAGAAAATAGGCAGTCCTAAAACTCTGTTAAGAAAAATTTTATCAACTTTATCTGTAAAATCAAGTCTTGATTTCAATGAAGTCTTTAAAGTATCTGCAATAATTCCTTTTATTTTTCCATATCTTTTTTCTGCAAGAACTGTTTCTATCTCTTCATCATATCTATTTTCAATTTCTTCAGTATAAGATCTGAAATATCCCTCACAGTCAATTCCATATTCTTTTTTCATTTTTTCAAGGAAGTCACTGTCTTTTTCAAGTGTTTTTATTGTTACAAAATCAAGACTATATTTTTTCAATACATCTTTAAACTTTTCATCTTTTTTTACTTCCTCTTTCATCAGAGCATATTGACCATCTATAAACGAATCAAAAGTTATTTTATACTCTCTGCTTTTTTCTCCTTTCTTAGCAATAGCAACGGCTTTTTCAAGAAGTTCTGAAAGTCCTGTTTTCTTTATTGCAGATGTTTTTATTATCTCTATTTCTGTAAGTTCACTAAGTCTTTTTAAATCAAGTGTATAATTTAATTTTTCAAACTCATCATAAAAATTAAGAGCCATTATCATAGGCTTCCCTAATTCCTGAAGAAGCATAGTAAGATACAAGTTTCTTTCTATATTTGTAGATTCCACTACATTTATAACAACATCAGGATTTTCATTTATTATGAAATCTCTTGTAATTTTTTCCTCTAATGAAAAAGGACTTAGGCTGTATACTCCTGGAAGGTCAATCATTGTTATTTCTTCTCCATTATGTATAAAATGTGCCTCTTTCTTTTCAACTGTAACACCTGGCCAGTTTCCAACTTTAAGTTTAGAACCAGCTATTGCATTTATAAGTGCAGATTTTCCTACATTAGGATTTCCTGCAAAAGCTATTTTAATCATCTTATTTGTCCCCCTGTAATAAAATTTAATCCCTTTATCTATTATTTTATAAGTTCTATTTCTATATTTGCTGAATCTTCTTTTCTTATGGCAATACCATTTTCTTTAATACGGAATTCTTGAGGATCTCCAAGAGGTGCGTCTCTTTCAAGAAGAATTATTTCACCAGCTGTTACCCCCATATCTACAAGCCTTTTTTTTAGCTCACCAATTTTTCCTATTTTTATAATTTTGGCTTTTTCTCCTCTTTTTAACTCATTAAGTTTCATAACATCCTCCCATAATCTTCTATTTAAAATTTAAAATATTTAGTGTTTCAAAGTAAAATTCGTAAAAATTTACAGCCTCACGGCTGTAATTATTTTTTTATTCTACCATAATGTCTTTGGCAAATCCGAAACCTATTATATATTGACACTGCCCTGTCTTTACAACAAAATTATTGTTCATATTTCTCATAAGGCAAATTTTCCCACCACAACATATTCCTTTTTCTGCTAAGACAGTTTTATCTTTAGAATTTCCATTTATGTTTTTTATTGTAAAATATTTGTTTTGTTCTGCAAAAGCTAATGGAACTAACATATCAATTCCTCCTTAACCTTATTTTCAAAATCATTATACTCTATAATGATACTAACGGTCAAGCAAAAACTTTGATATTAAAAATATTTTTTATTCTGTTGAAAGAATATTAAAACAATGAAACTTAAAATAAATCCTTTATACTGTTCATTATAACGCTTCTAATGTCATTATTTTCTAAAGAAAATTCCTTTATCATATTTTTTATTTTCAGTCTTTTTGAATCCTCACTTGTTTCGTAAGGACATTTTGATTTCATAATAGGAAGTGAAAGTTTTCTTGCATAACTTATAATATTTTTTTCCTCAACATAGGCAAGAGGTCTTATTATTTTTACTCCATGTTCCTCTGATATATATGAAGGTCTCATAATATTTCTGTTTCCTTGATATAAAATATTCATAAGAAAAGTTTCTATTATATCATCTTTATGATGTCCCAGAGCAAGTTTATTTATTCCTTCCTCTTTCATTACTCTGTATAAAATCCCTCTCCTTATTCTTCCACATAAAAAGCAAGGATTTTTTTCTTTTGTTTCACCAAAAAGCATATCATCAAGATTAGTTTCTATAACTTTAAGTTCAAGCCCTAATTTTCTGCAATATTCTTTTATTTCAGAGCAATCTGCCTGATCTTGTTTAGGATGTATGTGGATTGGAATAATTTCAAAATCTATTTTCGCTATTTTTTTTACTCTTACAAAAGCATTAAGAGTTACAAGGCTGTCTTTTCCTCCTGAAACTCCTACTGCTATTTTATCCCCATCTTCTATCATATTAAATTGGTGCATAGCTTTTCCTATTGGATTCCATAAAACTTTATCATATCCCTTTGATTGAATATATGAAAGAATTTCTCTTTCATTAAGTTCCTCTGTCACAATTTTTATTTCTGTTAATTTTTTTATTTTTTCAAAAACACTGATAGTATTAAAAGGATTATATTCTATCTCTATATTTATTTTTTCTTTTTTATTTTCAATAACAACAATATTTTTTTCTGTACTTTCTACAACTGAAAATTTGTAATTTTCTTCTTCTTTTCCATGAAGTTCTCTTATATTTTTTATTTTTATCACAAACTTCCTCCCTGTTTTTCCTTATTTCCTTTTGTATACCCCATAACATAATCAATGTTTATATTTTTAAGAGAGTTAAATATACTTTGTTTTATATTTGGATTTTTCTCTTCTAAATCTTTTAAAAGAAGTTTTATCTCTCTTCTTTTTGAATCAACTTTTCCTGATTCAACAGGGCAGCCACAGCCCATAGCTTTTATCCCATTTCTTTTTACAAAAGAAATAATATCTGCTTCTTTTACATAAGCCATAGGTCTTATTACTGCAAGTCTTCCACTTGTTGATGGAACTTTTGGAATCATTGTTTTTATCGTTCCTGCATAAAACATATTTATAAGAGCTGTTTCAACTATATCATCAAAATGATGACCAAGTGCAAGTTTATTAAATCCTAATTCCTCAACCTTTTTATAAAGTACTCCTCTTCTCATCTTAGCACATAAAAAGCAAGGATTATCAGGATCTTGTTCAAAAGCTATTCTCCATACATCTGAATTAAAAATTTCACAAGGAATATTAAGAATTTCTAAATTTTTCTGAAACTGTTCTATATCTATAGCTTCAAAACCCGGATTCATAGATATAAAAGCCACTTCAAAATTTTTACTTTTATCTCTTTTTAGTTCTTGAAAAAGTTTACACAAAAGAAGACTGTCTTTTCCCCCTGAAACTCCTACTGCTATCCTATCTCCATCTTCTATAAGATTAAAATCATTTACAGCTTTTATAAATTTTCTCCATATTTTCTTTCTATATGAAGTTCTTAAACTATCAAGAACCATATCTTCATTTAAATCTTTTTTCTCTTCTATATGTATACAATTTTTACACTCACTCATTTTTATCCTCCATTAAAATCTTTAGGCTTTATTATATCATAAAAAAATATATTTATGGTATAATATCTTCAATATAATACTTTATTTTTAAGAAAGGACAAATAAAATGAGAGATATAGATATTAAAATAATAAAATTTTTAGTCAGTGGAAAAGCATACAGTGACACTGCTATTTTAAAAAATACAGGAGTAACTTTTGAAGAACTTCAAAAATCTTATGAAATTCTTACAAAAGAGGGATATCTTGAAAATTATACAGATTATCTTGCAAGAACACAAAATAGCTTTAATTCAAAAGAAAATGAATGCAGTTCATCTTGTGGGAAAAACTGCTGTGATTCAAATGAAAAACACTCATGTTCATCATGCTCAAAAAGTATTCCTGAAGAAGATTATAAAAATATAAAAGTAGTTACAGAAAAAGCTGTAAGAGAATTTGAATAATTTTTCTTGATTTTTATTATTATTAGAATATAATATTATTAATAATTTTTTATCAAAACATTGGGGAGGTAATATATGAATTTAAAATTATTAACAGCTGGAGCTATACTTGCTTCAACAGTATCTTTTGGAGCTGTAAAACCTGCTCAGTTTTCTGTTCTTCCTGGAGTTCAGTTTGGAGCAACTAAATATGATTCTGTAGCAAACTTCAGTTTTAACCTTTTAGGAGCAGAAAACCAAAATGTTTCAGGTCTTGATGTTTCTTTAGTTGGATACAGACAAGTAAATGGAAATTTCAGTGGTTTCCATGTTGCTTTATTTGGATTTGAGGCTTTCAGAGTAAATGGAAATATGAATGGAGTTTCTCTTGCACTTTGGAATGATGTTCATGGAAATTTAAATGGAGGAACAATAGGTGTAGTTAACACAACAGATGGTAATGCTGTATTTAATCTTGGAGGAGTCAATGTAACAAGAGGAGAGGCTACTGTTCAGCTTGGTTTTGTAAACTATGCAGAAACTACAAAAGGTCTTCAATTTGGTTTTGTAAATGCTACAAAAAATCTTGAAGGTGTTCAGGTAGGATTTGTAAACTATGCTGCAAATGGAGTGCTTCCTGTTCTTCCAATAGTAAACTTTAGAAAATCATTCTAAAAAATATCTACAAAAAAATAGTTTACTCTTTAATTAATACAGAAAATAAAGTGTAAAAAATGGGACTGTTGAATTCCTAATTTATAAAAAGTAAAATTTTAGGATATTGAAAATATTTTTGTAATTTATGAAGTGAGTTGAACGATAAAAAATGACACTGTCTGAACGAAGTGAGTTTGTCATTTTTAGTGAAACGAACAATATAAATAAAAAATATTTTCACAGAATAAAATTTTATTTTTATAATTTTCTAACAGTCCCATTTTACCTTTAACAATAAATTAATAAAACTATTTTTTATAAGCAGATTAATTTCATTTTAGTTCATTTTTTTGTATCATTGCTTTAAATTTTTTTCTATATTTATAAATAAGAATACCTGCTTCTATAAACCATTGAACAACAGTGATAATCCAAAAATATGTGATTGGCATTTTTTTCACATAGATAAAGTAATACATAAGAGGCAGTCTTATAAACCAGTTACATATAAAAGCCACTTTAAAAGGAGTTTTCGTGTCTCCACTTCCCTTTAAAGCTCCTGCAAGAACCATATCAACAGCCATAGGAATCTGCTGTGCTGCTCCAATCATAAGGCATTGGCTTCCAAGTCTTATAACTTCTGCTTCTTCTTTTTTTATAAACAAAGATACAAGTTCTTCTGAAAATATAAGAAATATTATACTAAAAAATCCCATTACAAATGCAGAAATAATAGCTGAAGTATTTGCATAGTTTTTGGCCTGTCTAAAATTCTTTTCCCCTATACTATGTCCCACAAGTGCAGTACAAGCTAGAGAAAATCCCCATCCTGGCATAAATGAAATGCTTTCTATAGTTACTGTTATCTGATTTGCTGAAAAAGCCAAACTTCCTAAACTCATAACCATCATAATTCCAAGAAGCCTTGAAATACTAGATGCTCCTTCCTGCATTGCAGAAGGAACTGCAAGTTTTATAAGCTCTTTCATTTCTTTAAAATTTATTTTTTCTGACAAAGATATTTTAAAAGGAAGTTTATTTCTTTGAGTAAAAATAAAAACAAAATATAAAATCTGAGCTCCTGCAGTTGCAGCTGCTGCTCCTCTTATCCCCATTTCAGGAAAACCAAATTTTCCAAAAATCAACAGATAATCAAAGGTTAAATTTACAACATTCATTACAGCAGCCCCATAAAGAGGAGTCTTAGTATCTTTACATCCTCTAAAAATTCCATTGAGCATATTGGCACACATATAAAAAAACATTCCACTGCAACAAATCCTCATATATGAAACAGCTGTTTTTAAAATTTCACCTTCTGCATTTGCTGCACTTAAAATATTTTCAGCAAAAATAAAAAAAGTAACTGTAACAACTGAAGAAATAAATATTCCTATCTTTATTCCTTGATTTGCATAGCTTTTAGCAAGAACTACATTTTTATTTCCCATAGCCCTTGCAACTATTGAAGTCATTGCTATTGAAAGTCCCATTCCCATAAGAATATTTATAAAAGTATATAAAAGTTCAGAGCTAAGAGCTACAGAAGATACTCCTGCCTGCCCCCCATAATGTCCTACCATCATTGTATCAAAAATCCATATAAGCATATAAAGCACCATTTCACCAACAGCAGGAAGTGCTAATTTTAATATTTCTTTTACATATTTCAACATTGTATCTGCTCCTTAATGTCTGTCTTGTAAAAAAAATTTTATCATTTTTTCCTTTTTCAGTCTATATAAAATATGTAAAAGTTTTAATTATCTGTTGACAGGTAAAATTATTTGTGCTAAAATTCTCACAATATAAATTTAATCCATGTAGAGAGGTGTAGGGACAGGCCCTTTGATACCTCAGCAACCTGCTTTTAAAAAAGTGTGGTGCTAATTCCTGATAGATGGTAATATCTCTAAAAAAACATTAGACTTCTTTCATCTATCAAGAATAGATAAAAGAAGTTTTTTTATTTTAAATATTAATATACACAAATGTTTTTATGGGGGTATTTATGAAAATTGCTAATCTTTTTACAAAGAAAAAACCAACTGTTTCATTTGAGGTATTTCCACCAAATGAAATATATTCTCTTGATGAAGTCTATAAAGTTATAGATGAACTTGCAAAACTTAAACCTGATTTTATAAGTGTAACTTATGGAGCTGGAGGAACTTCAAGGGGAAGAACTGTTGAAATTGCTTCAAAAATTAAAAATAAAAATCATATAGAAGCACTTGCACATCTTACATGTATAGGTGCTGAAACTTCTGAAATTAATAATATTCTTGAAGAACTTAAAAAAAATAATATAGAAAATATTCTAGCATTAAGAGGAGATTATCCTAAAGACTGCACTGATTTTAAAAATGGAGATTTTGCACATGCAAGTGACCTTGTAAAATTTCTAAAAGAAAAAACTTCTTTCTCTGTAGGAGGAGCATATTATCCTGAAGGACATCAAGATACAAATGATTTGCTTGATCTTTTTAATCTTAAAACAAAAGTTGATTCTGGAACTGATTTCTTAATATCACAAATATTTTTTGACAACGAACAGTTTTATCAATTCAGAGACAAATTAAAAAAATTAAATATAAATATTCCTCTTATTGCTGGAATTATGCCTGTTACAAATGCAAAACAAATAAGAAAAATAACATCTATGTGTGGATGCTCTATCCCAGAAAAATTAAGAAAAATTCTTGATAGATATGAAAGCAATCCAAAAGCTCTTAAGGAAGCTGGAATAGCCTATGCAACAGAACAAATTATAGATCTTATAGCCTCTGATATTGATGGAATTCATATTTATACTATGAATAAAGTTGAAACAGCCAAAAAAATTATGGACAGTATAGAAAATATCAGAGCTGAGTTTGAGGAGGCTGTATAATTATGAATTTCACAATTTTAAAAAAAGAACTTGAAAAAAGAATACTTGTCCTTGATGGTGCAACAGGAACTGCTATACAAAAGTATAATCTAAGTGATACAGATTTTCTTGGAAAAAAAGGGTGCAGTGAAATTCTAAACATTACAAGACCAGATATTATTAAAGAAATACACCTTAATTATATGAAAGCTGGAGCAGATATTATTGAAACAAATTCATTTAATTGTAACAGTATCTCTCTTTCTGAATATAATTTAGCTGAAAAATCTTATGAATTTTCAAAAATATCAGCTTCTATTGCCTGTGAAGCTGTAAAAAATTTCTCAGAAATTTCAGGGAAAAAAATATGGATTGCAGGATCTGTAGGTCCTACAAGTAAAAGTGCTTCTATTCCTACTGGAGATATTCCCTATGAAAGAGAAATATCTTTTGATGAACTAAAGAATTCTTACTCTGATCAAATAAGAGGGCTTATTGATGGAGGAGCAGACATTATTCTTATAGAAACTATATTTGATGGACTTAATGCAAAAGCTGCCCTTATAGCTACAGAAGAAATTTTTGAAGAAAAAAATAAATTTTTTCCTGTTATGATTTCAGCTACTGTAAATAAACAAGGAAAGCTTCTTTCAGGACAGAGTATTGAATCTCTTATAACAGCCCTTGACAGAGAATATATTATCTCTTTTGGACTTAACTGTTCCTTTGGAGCAAAAGATCTTGTTCCTCTTATTAAAAAGTTAAGTTCTTTTACAGATAAATATATATCTCTTTATCCAAATGCAGGACTTCCTGATGAAAATGGAGAGTACAAAGAAACTCCTGAAATAACAGCTGAATTTTTAAAAGAACTTGTTGAAGAAAAAGCTGTTAATATTCTTGGAGGCTGCTGTGGGACACATTTTGGACACATTAAGGCTATATCAAAACTTGTTTCTGGAAAAGAACCTAGAAAACCTAGTCTTTCATTAAAGAAAACTCATCTTCTTTCAGGAAATGAAATTTACTCTTTTAAAGACAGATTTACACCTGTAGGGGAAAGGAATAATGTTGCTGGTTCAAAAATTTTTAAAAAGCTGATAGAAGAAAAAAATTATACTAAAGCTCTTGAAATTGCCCGTACTCAAATTGAAAAAGGAGCAGCTGTTATTGATATAAACATGGACGACGGACTTCTTATTTCACACGAAGAAATAGAAAAATATTTAAGAGTTATTCAAAATGATCCTCTTGCTTCAAAAGTCCCTGTTATGATTGATTCTTCTGATTTTAAAACTATTGAAACTGCACTTAAAAATACAGCAGGGAAATCTATAGTAAATTCCATAAGTCTTAAAGAAGGGGAAGAAATTTTTAGAAAAAAGGCTCTTATTATTAAAAAATATGGTGCTGCTGTTATTGCTATGGCTTTTGATGAAAAGGGACAAGGAGTTTCTTATGAAAGAAAAATAGAAATATGCAGTCGTTCATACAAAATATTAAAAGAACTTGGATTTAATGACTGGGATATTATTTTTGATCCTAATATTCTTGCTGTAGGAACTGGAAGTGAATCTGATAGATTTAATGGAATAAACTATATAAAAGCTGTATGCTGGATTAAAGAGAATCTAAAATGTGGAGGCGTTGTAGGAGGACTTAGTAATCTTTCTTTCTCTTTCAGAGGAAATAATGCTCTTCGTGCTTCAATTCATTCTGTATTTCTTAAAACAGCTAAAAAAGAAGGAATGAATTTTGCTATAATGAATTCAGGTGAGTCTGCTCCTGAACTTTCAGAACATGAAATATCTGTTATTGAAAAACTTTTAAGAGGAGAAGAAAACAGTCTTGATGAAATACTTTCACTTTCAGTTAAAAAAACTGATACTGTAAAAAAAGAAAATCTTGAAGATAATTTTTATAACAGAATACATAAGGCTCTTATATATGGAGGAAGCACTTCATTTGAAAATGACATCTCAGAAGCATTAAATACTTTTTCCCCTATTGAAGTAATTCAGAATATCCTTATGCCTGGAATGGAAAAAGTAGGAAGTATGTTTGAAAAAGGAGAACTTTATCTTCCACAGCTTATTCGTTCAGCAAGTGTTATGAATAAAGCAGTTGATATTATAACCCCTCTTCTTGCAGGAAATGAAAAAATCCAGTCTAAAGGAAAAATTATTATGGCAACTGTAGAAGGAGATGTGCATGATATAGGAAAAAATATAACAGGAACAGTTTTAAAATGCAGTGGCTTTGAAATTATAGATTTAGGAGTTATGGTTTCAAAAGAAAAAATATTTGAAACTGCAGTAAAAGAAAAAGCTGATGTTGTAACTTTAAGTGGGCTTATTAGTCCTTCTCTTAAAGAAATGGAAAAAGTTCTTAATCTTTTTAATGAAAATAGTCTAAATATTCCTGTTATTATTGCAGGGGCAGCTGCTTCAATGCTTCATACCTCTATAAAACTTGCACCTATTTATAGAAATAAAACTTTATATGCAGCTGATGCTCTTGATACACTTACTGCAGCTGAAATGTTATGTTCTGATAAAAAAGATAATTTTCTTAAAGAAAAAGCTGATGAACTTAATAAGATTGCAAAAATATATTATGATAATAATAAAAATAAAAGTATAGAAAATAAACCTTCAGCTGAAGGTTCAAATGATAAATTTTTAAGTCCTGTTTCTTCTCCTTTAAAAACAGGAAAAGATTTCATTGAATTTTCTATTAAAGATACAGAACCTTTTATTAAATACGGACTTATTTTTCATAATCTTAAAGTAAAAGATACAAAAGAAGAAAAAGAAGTAGAAAAAGATATTAAAATGATCTTAGATACAATGAAAAAAGAAAAACTTACTGTTAAATGCTCCTTTGGTATTTTTCCATGTAAAAAAAATGAAGACAGTATTACAATCACAGAAAATCAAAAGAATTTTTCTATTCCTTTAAAAAGAGGAATCTATAAACCTCAGAGCACTTCTCTTTCTTTAAGTGATTTTTTCAATAAAGAAGATTATATAGGAGCATTTACTATTTCTGTTTTCAGTAATTTTTTTAAAGATAATGATTATTTAAGTCTTTTAGAGACTCTTGTTCTTACAAGAATAGCTGAAGCAGGAGCAGAATGTCTTCAAAAATACATTGATAAAAATTTATGGAAAATAAATATAAGACCTGTACCTGGATATCCTTCTCTTCCTGACCATTCAATAAAAAAAACTATTTTTGATTTAATTGAAGGAGAAAGAACTGGAGCAACACTTACTTCCTCTTTTGCAATGACACCTTTAAGCAGTGTCTGTGGATTATATGTTTCAAATCCTAAAAGTTTTTATTTTAATTTAGATTAAAATTTATTTCAAAAAAGGTGGCTTTTAATGCCACCTTTTTCCTTTCCATGCTTCTTTCAGACTTTTATATTTTAATTTTTTTCTTTTCAAAACTTTTTAATTAAAATACTTTATAAATCTTAAAAAAATTTTCTTACTATATTTTTATTGTATTATTATAAATTAAGTGATATTATTAGTTTGGTATAATTTTTTTGTTACCTTCAAAATTAAATTTAATTTAAAGAGGTCATTTATGAAAAAAGCTATAGGTTATGTCCGTGTATCCAGTGATAAGCAGGTAAAAGAAGGAGGCGGGCTTGAAGTTCAAAAAAAAGCAATTATTCAATTTTGTGAAAAACAAGATATCAAACTCTTAGATATCTTTTCAGATGAGGGAATTTCAGGTGCAGAAGATATTGAAAAAAGAGAAGGGCTTGCCCAGTGCTTTGCATATATCAGAAAAAATAAAGAAGAAGTAAAATATGTTATAGTTCAAAAGCTTGATAGATTTGCAAGAGATACTATTCTTCTAGGGTATCTTGAATTTGAATTAAAAAAATGCAACTGTGAACTTTTAGCTGCAGATCAAAAATTCAACAACGATCCTTCTGGAAAATTGATGAAAGATATTATCAGTGCTTTTGCTGCATTTGAAAAAAATATGATTAATATGAGAACTTCAAGTGGTAAAAAAAATAAAATTGAAAAAAGACTCTTTACTGGAGGTAAAATTCCTCTTGGCTATAAAATAGTTGGAAACGATTTTATACAAATTGATGAAAAAACAGCTCCTATTATTAAATGTATTTTTGTTTTAAGAAATAAAAATTTTTCTTATAGAAAAATATCAAGATACATAGAAAATGTTTTCTGTGTGCCAATGCATCATACAAAAGTAAAATACATACTTTCAAATAAAGCATATATAGGAGAACTTTCTCAAGAAAAGAAATATCATATACCTATTACTCCTTTAATTACCAAAGAAGAATTTTATAAAGCAAATTCTTCTGTCCGTGTTCATAAGGATATAAAATAAGAGTATTAAAAAGACTGTTGCATTTTCTAATTTATAAAATAAAATTTGCAACAGCCTTTTTAATGTCTTTTTATAAAAGTCTGTTTTCTTTCTGTTCTTTTATTTTTTCTAAATGAAATATGCACATAATTTCTTTTTTTATAATAAATCATCTGATCAAAACTATATCCTGATCTCCTTATCCTGTCAAAAGCTATTCTTGCATTTCCTTTTATTGTAAAATCAACTGCAAGACCGTCTCTGTGAGCTGATGTTGTGCTCCCTCCAATTATCCTGTTAAGATTGGGACTTCTATACCAGCTGTTTATTGTAAGAGGCTGTCCTACAATATTTCTTATTTTTTCCATACGCCCTGCTGTATATTTTATAGTTTTAAAATCTCCTCTTCCTGGATAATTCTTTACCCCATATTTTTTAGCTGTTCTGCTGTTTGTTGCTTCATAAAAAGTAAAATGTTTTGAAATTTTATAATTATTTCTTTTTTTTACAACTGTACACCCTGTAAATAAAAAAATTAATAAAACTGCAAGCAGTACTTTTTTCATTTTTCTTACCCCTCTGCCCTTATTTTTTCTTATTTATTATATCATATTCTTCTTCCTATCTAAATATTTCTTTTTCAAGGAAAGAAATATCATTTGTAATTTCTCTGCTTACCATGTATAATATATTATTACTGAAACATATTAAATATAAATCAAAATAATTTTAAAATAAATATTATTTTTCAGAATATAAGGAGTGAATTTCAAAATGATAAAAATGGGAAAAAGACAAAAGATGAAAGTAAATAATTATACTGCCATCGGATTGTACTTAGATGCTGAAACAGGAAATGAAGATGATAATATTCTTCTTCCTAAAAATGAATTTGAAGATATGGAAGAAAAACCTGAAATAGGAAGCGAACTTGATGTTCTTATATATATGGATTCTGAAGATAGACCAATTGCAACTTTAAGAAAAACTGCTGCCACTGTTGGAATGCTTGCAAAACTTACTGCAACTGATGTTAATCCAAGACTTGGAGCTTTTCTTGACTGGGGACTAAAAAAAGAACTTCTTCTTCCTAAAGGACAAGAAATATGTCCTATTGAACCTGGAAGAAAATATCTTGTAGGACTTTATGAAGATAAAAAAGGGCGTATATCTGCAACAATGAAAATATATAGTTTCCTTCTTCCTTGCAGAGACTACAAAAAAAATGATATTGTTACAGGAACTGTTTACAATATAGATGAAAATATTGGAGTTTTTATTGCTGTTGATGACAGATATTTTGGAATGATTCCTAAAAATGAATATTTCAAACATTTTAAAATAGGTGAGGAAGTAACAGTAAGAGTTATAAGAGTCCGTGAAGATGGAAAACTTGATCTTGCTCCAAGAATGCTTGCTTATCAGCAAATGGATGAAGACTCAAAGCTTATCTTTGAAAAAATGAAAATTTTAAAAGGTGCTTTCTATTTCAATGATAAAACTTCACCTGAAGAAATTTATGACTATTTTGGAATAAGTAAAAAAGCATTTAAAAGAGCTATTGGAAATCTTCTTAAAGAAAATCTTATTGAAAAAACAGACAAAGGATTTGCTATAAAAAAATAATTTGTACTATTTAATTAGTCTTATATAAAATTTATATATTTATTTTTATTTTTAAATATAACCTGCTTATTTTTATATAGTTATTCTATATTTAATATAGGCAGGTTTTTTCTTTATTTTTTATTTAACATTTGTTTTTCAATATCTTTCAAAACATCTGATAATTTTACACATTTTTTATTTTTATTTGGAAATCTTTTAAATTTATAATATAATGTTAAGGACTGATTTTTTTAATTTATATAAAACTAAATTTATATATGGAGGTTTTGATGGAACAAAAAACAAAAAAGAGTTTTTTCAACAAGTTTCTTGACTTTGTTGAAGTAGGAGGAAATAAACTTCCTCACCCTGTAACATTGTTTGTTATTTTATCACTTATCATCATTGTAGTTTCAGAACTTTGTGTAAGAGCAGGAGTAACTGTAACTTATACTGGTTTTAACCAAAAAACTAAAGTTGTAGAAGAAATCACTCTTGCTGCAAGATCACTTATGAACGCTGAAGGTCTTAGATATATCTTTGATACTATGACACCAAACTTTACAAGTTTTGCTCCTCTTGGAACAGTTCTTGTTGCAATGATTGGAGTTGGAGTTGCTGAAGGTACAGGACTTATACAAACAGTTCTTAAGAAAATGGTAATGTCTACACCTAAAAAACTTCTTACTGCTGTTATTGTTTTCGCTGGTATAATGTCAAATATTGCTTCTGATGCTGGATATGTTGTACTTATCCCTCTTGGAGCTATTATATTCCTTTCTGTAGGAAGACACCCAATAGCAGGACTTGCTGCTGCATTTGCTGGAGTATCTGGAGGATTCTCTGCAAACCTTTTAATAGGAACTATTGATCCTCTTCTTGGAGGAATCACTACTGAGTCTGCAAGAATATTTGCACCTGACTATTTCGTTCCTGCAACAGCAAACTGGTATTTCATGATGTTCTCTACTATTATTATTACTTTCCTTGGTACATTTATCACTGAAAAAATAGTTGAACCTAGACTTGGGGAATATAAAGGAACACATGATGTTGAACATATAAGTGAACTTAGCGATGTTGAGAAAAAAGGTCTTAGATGGGCTGGGATTTCTCTTCTTATATTCGTTGCTGTAATGGCTTACTCAACTGTTCCTGCTAATGCTGTATTCAGAGTTAACGGTTCTTTAAATAAATTCATGGGTAACGGACTTCTTGTTGCTATCATGTTCTTCTTTATGATTCCTGGTATTGTTTACGGAGCTGTTACTAAATCTATTAAAAATGATAAAGATGTTGCAAACCTTATGGGTAACTCTTTAGGAACTCTTGGAGGATATCTTGCTCTTTCATTTGCTGCTGCACAGTTCATCGTATATTTCTCTTATACAAATCTTGGAACAATAGTTGCAGTTAAAGGAGCTGCTTTCCTTGAAGCTACAGGATTTACTGGATTCCCTCTTATTGTAGGATTTATTCTTGTAACTGCATTTATAAATCTTTTCATGGGATCTGCTTCTGCTAAATGGGCTATTATGGCACCTGTATTCGTTCCTATGTTTATGAAAATAGGATTTACACCAGAATTTACTCAGGCTATGTACAGAATAGGAGATTCAAGTACAAACATCATTTCTCCTTTAATGTCATACTTTGCATTTATCGTTGCATACTCTCAAAAATTTGGAAAAGAAAATGGAATGGGAACTCTTATCTCTACAATGCTTCCATTCTCAATGTGTTTCCTAGTTGTATGGTCAATCGTTCTTGTAATTTGGTATTTCTTAGGACTTCCAATTGGACCTGAAATTTATGCAACAATGCCTGTTCTTTAATAAAAAATATAATTAAAGATATAAAAAACCCACAGTTTTAAAAATCTGTGGGTTTTATTTTTACTATAATTCTTTTAATTCTTTTTCAAGTAATTCAGTAAGTCTTTCCATTTCATGAGCTACTGCTTCAAAATTTTCTTTTTCAAGAAGATTTACACCTGCTGTTTTAAGTTGTTCTATAGGATAGTTATTTCCTCCTGATTTTAATAGTTCTAAATATTTCACACGAGCTTCTTCTCTCTCTTCAATACTGTAATTTTTTCCTGTTACTTTTTCATAAAGTCTTGATGATGCTGCAAAGCTTGTTGCATACTGATAAACATAATAAGGTGAGTTAAAGAAATGAGGTATTCTTGCCCATATAATTTTTTGAAGTTCATCCATTACAAGAGTATCTCCAAAATATTCTGCAAATAATTTTGTCATTATTCCACTTAAAACATCTGGTGTTATTGGACTTCCTTCTTCTGCAAGTTTATGTGCCTCATATTCATAATCTGCAAACAGAGCCTGAATATAATATGTTCCCATAATATTTCCTATTGCTTCTTCTATAAGGGCAATTTTTTCTTCACGGCTTTCTGCTGTTTTAAGCATATAGTCAAGAAGAAGTCTCTCATTGAAAGTTGAAGCTACTTCTGCAACAAATATTGTATAGTCATTTGTTGCATAAGGCTGATGCTCTGTTGAATACATACTGTGTAAAGTATGTCCTAATTCATGTGCTAATGTAAATACAGAGTCCATAGTTCCATTGTAATTTAAAAGCATATATGGGTGAACATCATATATATTAAGAGAGTAAGCTCCACTTCTTTTATTAGGTGTTTCATAAACATCAAGCCATCCTTCTCCAAGAGCTTTTTCAAGATTCCTGCTGTAATCTTCTCCAAGAGGTTTTACAGATTTTAAAACAATGTCTTTGGCTTCTTCATAAGAAAATTCTTTTGTATAATCAGCTAGTTTAATTTGGTTATCATAATAATGATACGAATCAAGATTTAAATATTTTTTTCTGAATTCAACATATTTTTTTAAAGGTTCGCTGTTTTCTTTTG
The DNA here is from genome assembly GCF_021531595.1 of Fusobacterium perfoetens. Classification (NCBI taxonomy): domain Bacteria; kingdom Fusobacteriati; phylum Fusobacteriota; class Fusobacteriia; order Fusobacteriales; family Fusobacteriaceae; genus Fusobacterium; species Fusobacterium perfoetens. Next base: position 41,751 of record NZ_JADYUD010000006.1, on the reverse strand, counting down.
CTGAACTTATAAGATTTTCATAAACTTTTACTGGAATATTATCTGGCTCAAGAGCTTTTTCTGCTGTTGATTTATAATTTTTAGCTTTTGCTCCTGCTGCATCTCTTTGAAGTATTCCTTTATATATAGCTGCATAACTGTTTTTATTTACATTATACGAATTATATAATGCCTCAAATGCCTTTCTTCTGTCATCTTGATTTTTATTTCCATCAAGAATTTTTGAATATAATCCATTTGTTACCTGAACCTTTTCTCCTGTTGATAATTCTACTTCATTCCACACAATATCAGATGTAGAAAGTTCGTCGTAAATATCATTTACAGCTCCCATATATTGAGAAAAATGTGAAAGTAATTTTTCCTTATCTTTATCAAGAACATGGGTTCTTAATCTGTAAAGTTCCATTAAATTAAATTTATGATCTCTTATTTCATCATTTTCATCTATCCATTTTTCAACTTTTTCTTTTGGAATTTCTAAAATTTTTGGGCTTATCCATGAAGTTGCAACACTGAATTGTGCATAAATATATTCTATTTCCTGAAGTTTTTCTGAAACAAGCTGATCTGTTGAATCAAGATCTTTAAGCATATATGGATAAAGATATACTTTTTCCAATATTCTTGAAAGTTTTTCTTCAAGTTTTATAAGTTTTACAAAATCTTCTCTGCTGTTTTCTATCTTATTTTCATATTGTGGAATTTCTTTCATAAGACTTTTCATCTCTTCAACATCTTTTTGCCATTCTTCCCAGTCTTTATAAATATCTTCTGTATTCCATTTATATTTTTTATCAATTTCGTTTCTTGATTTTATCTTTTCCATACTTCACTCCTTTTATTTTAAGTTCTAAGTTATAATACCACTTTTCTCTTTTAATGTCCAACTTTCAAAAAATAGTAAAAATTTTTTAAAAACATATATGAAATATATAGATAATATGATAATATAGTAACAGAGGTACTATTATTTTATTAAAGCAGCTATAAAGGGAGGGGATATATTTTGGATTTACATTATCTAAAAATATTTTATGAAGTTGCAAGAGAAAAAAGCTTTACAAAAGCTGCAAATAAACTTTATATTAATCAATCAGCAGTTTCAATTCAAGTAAAAAAATTTGAAGAACTTCTGAATGCAAAACTTTTTGACAGAAGCTCAAAAAAAATAAGGCTTACTTATACAGGTGAAGCTCTTTACAGAATGGCAGAGGATATCTTTAATAAAGTTCAGAGAGCTGAAAAAGAAATAAATAGAATTATAAAACTAGGAAAAGCAAAAATTGTTATTGGAGCTACTTCTATTATAGGAGATCCTCTTCTTCCAAAACTTATGGAAGAATTCAGTTTTAAACATGGTGAAATTGAATATGAAATTCAGATGGGAAATAAAGCATGGCTTTTAAAATCTCTGAAAGAAGGAGAAATTGATATTGCTCTTCTTGATGAAGAACATATTGTAGATTCTAATCTTGATGTTTTAACTGTTGAAAAAGTTCCTTATGTCCTTATCACAGGAAGAAAAAATATCACATTGGAAAATGTTGCTGATTATCCACTTATTACAAGAAGCAATGTGCCTAACAATGCAAAAGCTATCAATCTTCTTGAAGAAAAATATAAAATTTCTTTTGACAACAGAATAACTGTTCTTGGAAGTCTTGAAGTTATTAAAGGAATGGTAAGAAATGAAATCGCTAATGTCATTCTGCCATACTATGCTGTATATAAAGAAATAAAAAGCGGAGAATTTAAAGTTGTAGAACAGCTTAATGAAATAAAAGATGGGTATCAGGTTGTAGTTACAAAAGATAAAAGCAGCCTGACACCTATAATTAAATTTTTAAACTTTATGTCAGAATACAAAATCAACAGTTAACTTTACATTTAAGGAGGAAATATGGCATTAATAGATTCTTATAAAACAGAATATCAACTTTTAAAAGACTTTATAGAGAAAGAAGAAAAAGAAAAAACAACAGAAAAAATAGCTGAGGAATTAGCTGATATTTTTAAAAATGGAAATAAAGTTCTTATCTGTGGAAATGGAGGAAGTAACTGTGATGCCCTTCATTTTGCAGAAGAATTTACAGGAAGATTTAGAAAAGAAAGAAGAGCTCTTCCTGCTATAGCTCTTTCAGATTCTTCTCACATAACATGTGTTGGAAATGATTATGGATTTGATTATATATTTTCAAAAGGTGTTGAAGCTTACGGAAAAGAAGGAGATATGTTTATAGGAATCTCTACAAGTGGAAATTCTGAAAATGTTATTAAAGCTGTTGAAAAAGCCAAAAGTCTTGGACTTAAAACAGTAGTTCTTTTAGGAAAAGATGGAGGAAAACTTAAAGGTATGTGTGATTATGAATTCATTATACCTGGAGAAACTTCTGACAGAATACAGGAAATACATATGATGATTCTACATATTATAATTGAAGGTGTGGAAAGAATCATGTTCCCTGAAAACTACTAAGAAATAATAAAATTTTTTCAATGTCAGAAAATTTTATTTTTTATAAGGGGCAATAGAAAATGAAAAAAATTTTAACAATATTTTTTATATTTGTCTCATTGACTATATATAGTTCTCCAAAGGAAAAAGCATATATAGGATCTTTTAATGCTCTCCGTCTTGGAGAATCTGAAAAAGATTACAAAGAATTAAGCAATATCCTTGTACTTCTTGACCTTATAGGACTTGAAGAAGTTTCAAACAGAGAAGGTGTTGAAACTCTTGTTGATGAACTTGAAAAAAATACCCATGAAAAATGGAATTATCATATTTCTCCTTATCCTGTAGGTACTAAAAAATATAAAGAATACTATGCTTATATTTGGAAAGAAAATAAAGTAAAATTTCTTAAATCAAAAGGATTTTATAAAGATAATGGAGATAAATTTATAAGAGAGCCTTATGGTGTAGATTTTAAAATTGGTGAATTTGATTTTACCTTCGTTATTATTCATTCTATTTATGGAAAAAATAAGTCTGTAAGAACTGCAGAAGCTATGAATTTAGATAAGGTATATGATTATTTTCAAAGCTCTGATAAAAAAGAAAATGATATTATCATAGGAGGAGACTTTAATCTTTCTGTAAGAAGTGAAGGATTTAAAAATCTTCTTTCTCACAGAGATAAAATTACAAATTGCATATCTCCAAATATGAAAACTACCATAGGAACAAAAGGATATGCTAATCAATATGATAATATTTTTATATCTGAAATCTATACAAAAGAATATACAGGAAGAAGTGGAGGTATAGACACTGCTAACGGAAATTATAAAAAAACAAGAAAACTTATTTCCGATCATATTCCTGTTTTCATAGAAGTTAATACATCAAAGGACGACGATTAGGGAGATTTTTTATTATGAATAACATTAATACTGCTTTTATTTTTCTTAACGGTGTTATGGACAACGGCAGTTCTTTTTATAAAGAACTTTTAATTAATGAAAATAATATATTCTGTGCTGATGGAGGTTTAAAACATGCTCTTGAAATGGGAATTTTTCCTCTTGAAGTATGGGGTGATTTTGATTCTGTAAGTAAATCTCTTGTAGAAATAGCTGAAAAAAGTGGCAGCAAAATTATTGAATTTGACAGCAGAAAAGATTTTACTGACGGAGAACTTATTTTATCTGAAATCTCAAAAAGAGGTTTTGATAAAATTGTAGTTTTAGGAGGACTTGGAGGAAGAACAGATCATCTTCTTACAAATCTTAACTTGCTTTTTAAATTTGATAATGTTTTCTTTGTTGATGAAAAAGAAACTATTTTCAGAGTAAATAAAAAAACTGAAATAAAAAAACAAAAAGGAAAAACAATATCATTTATTCCTATGACAGATACTGTATCAGAAATAACTCTTACTGGCTTTGAATATCCTTTAGATAAACATACTCTAAGAAGAGGGGATTCAATTTGTACAAGTAATATTATCAAAGAGGAAAAAGCTACCATTGAGTTTTCAAGAGGAAAATTATTAGGAGTTATACAAAATAAATAACCTGTTAGATTTTTTGTTAGTATTGATTTTTTTTATTTTTTATGTTAAAATAATTTTTAGAAATAAAAAAGGACTAATAAAATGACTAAATTTAAAATTTATTATTAAACATTATATAAAAGGATTGTGTATTCACTATCCTTTTTTTTTGAAAAAAATAAAGATGCTTATAAAATTTTAACGGAGGTTATATAATTATGACAGAAATCACAACAAAAGGTAAGCTTGTACTTGGTTTACAGCATGTACTTGCTATGTTTGGAGCAACAGTTTTAGTTCCTTTTCTTACAGGACTTAATCCTTCTATTGCTCTTCTTACTGCTGGAATCGGTACTCTTCTATTCCACTTATGTACTAAAGGAATAGTACCTGTTTTCTTAGGTTCATCTTTTGCTTTCATAGGAGCTATTGGTCTTGTTTTAAAAGATGGTGGAATTGGAGCTGTTAAAGGTGGAGTTATTGCTGCAGGTCTTGTTTATGTTGTTATGAGTAGACTTGTAAAAATTTATGGTGTTGAAAAAATAAAATCATACTTCCCTCCTGTTGTAGTAGGACCTACAATAGTTGTTATAGGATTAAGACTTAGCCCAACTGCTCTTTCAATGGCTGGATATTCAAACGGACATTTTGACGGAAAAAGTTTAATAGTTTCAGGAATTGTTGTAATATCTATGATTGTTATTTCTATTCTTGGAAAATCATTTTTCAGATTAGTTCCTATTCTGATATCTGTTACTTTGGGATATATTGTTTCTATTTTTATGGGAATGGTTGATTTCACTCCTATAAAAGAAGCTGGATGGATTGGGCTTTCTTCTGAAGCTGCTCACTCTCTTTTCACTATGCCTGAATTTACTCTGACAAGTGTTCTTGCCATTGCACCTATCGCTCTTGTTGTTTTCATTGAACACATAGGAGATATTACTACAAATGGAGCTGTTGTAGGAAAAGATTTCTTTGCTAATCCTGGAATAAGCAGAACTCTTTTAGGAGATGGAATTGCAACTATAGTTGCTGGATTTTTAGGAGGTCCTGCAAATACTACATATGGTGAAAATACAGGAGTTCTTGCTGTTACAAAAGTTTATGATCCTGCTATTTTAAGAATAGCTGCATGTTATGCAATCTGCCTTGCTTTTATTGGAAAATTCGGAGTTATTCTTCAAACAATTCCATCACCTGTTATGGGAGGAATTTCTGTTATTCTTTTTGGAATGATAGCATCTGTAGGTATGAGAACTCTTATTGAAGCACAGCTTGACTTCTCTCATTCAAGAAATCTTATCATCTCATCTCTTATTCTTGTATTTGGAATAGGAATTGATAATATTGTTGTATGGAGAACTGTTTCTCTTTCTGGGCTTGCAATAGCAGCTTTTGTAGGAATTATCTTAAATAAAATTTTCCCTGAAAATATGTAAAAACAAAATTTTATAAATTTATTTTTTAATGAAGGGACTGTTGCAAATTTATACAAATAAAATTTTCTCTTGTGAAAATATTTTTTATTTATATTGTTCGTTTCACTAAAAATGACAAACTCACTTCGTTCAGACAGTGTCATTTTTCAGTGTTCAACTCACTGCATAAATTACAAAAATATTTTCAATATTCTAAAATTTTATTTGTATAAATTAGAAAATACAACAGTTCCTTTCTTTTTTTATTCAAATTTTTTATAAATATCATTGTCTTTATTTATGATTATTAAAATATTTAAAAGCATTAGGTCTGTTTTTTTACTACTATCTTTGTAATTTTTAAAACTTTTTTTGTTATCATAAATCAAATAAAAATATATAATAATTTCAACAAAAATTATAAGACTAAAACTTTTTGAAAAATTTTCTTGCTTTTTTTTTGATTTTGTTCTATACTTACCTCAATAAGAAAAAAATATTCTTATTGAATATATTTATAAAAAAGGAGGTTAGAATATGTTTTTACTACTTAGCATAATATTTGTCATATGTGTCATACTGCTGATAATAAGGAACACAACTAAATATGCAGATAGTTTTGTTAGGGAAAGTTTAAGTCATATTCTATTGCCTTTGTTTAAATATAATTTTTTATAATAGCATAAGTTAATTTTTTAGATGATACATAAATATCATTTAAAAGTTTATTTTATAAAAAATATTTTTAAATAATAACTTTAGTAGTTTTAGGACAGCCTAACAAGGTTGTCCTTTTTTTATAAATTTTTTTAGGGAAGGGGGAATAAAAATGAAAAAATTTAATGTTGTTTTATTAGGAGCTGCTTTACTTCTTACTGCATGTGGAGGTGCAAAAGAAACTTCAACTGAAGCTGATGTTGTTAAAATCGGAGGTATCGGACCTCTAACTGGGCCTCTTGCTATTTATGGAGTTACTTCTACAAATGGATCAAAACTTGCTATGGAGGAAATCAATAAAAATGGAGGTATCCTTGGAAAACAAGTTGAATATATTGTTCTTGATGAAAAAGGAGATTCAACTGAAGCTGTTACTGCTTATAACAAACTTGTAGATGAAGGAGTTGTTGCTCTTATTGGAGATATCACTTCAAAACCATCTCTTGCTGTTGCTGAAGTTGCTGCTCAGGATAATATGCCTATGATTACTCCTACAGGAACTCAATTCAATATCACCGAAGCTGGACCAAATGTTTTCCGTGTATGTTTTACAGATCCTTATCAAGGAGTTGTTCTTGCAAACTTTGCTAAAAATAATCTTAATGCTGAAACAGTTGCTGTTGTTGTAAATAACTCAAATGATTATTCTGATGGAGTTGCAAAAGCATTTATTGAACAGGCTGAAAAACTTGGTTTAAAAGTTGTGGCTAAAGAAGGATACTCTGATGGAGATAAAGATTTCAGAGCTCAGCTTACAAAAATTCTTCCAACTAATCCTGATGTTCTTGTAGTTCCTGATTACTATGAACAAGTTGCACTTATCACAACTCAAGCAAGAGAAGTTGGAATTAAAGCTACTTTTGTAGGACCTGATGGATGGGACGGAGTTGCTAAAACTCTTGATCCTAGTGCATATGGAGCTATTGAAAATTCATACTTCACTAATCACTACTCATTACAGGATCAATCAGAAAAAGTTCAGAATTTCTTAAAAGCATATAAAGAAGCTTATAATGAAGAACCTTCTGCATTCTCTGCTCTTTCTTATGATGCTGCTTACATGGTAAAAGCTGCTATTGAAAAAGCTGGAACTACAGAAAAACAAGCTGTTGTAGATGCTTTAAAATCTCTTGACTACAGTGGTGTTACAGGACATCTTACATTTGATGAAAAGAATAATCCTGTAAAAGCTGTAACTGTTTTAAAAATAGTAAATGGTGAATACACATTTGATTCTGTTGTTGAGCCAGCTAAATAATATAAAATAATTAATAACACAGTATGGAAAAACTGAAAATATTTCAGTTTTTCCAACTGTTTAAATAAACTTAAGGAGAGAGATATGGAATTTTTACTTCAAATTATCAACGGTTTACAAATAGGAAGCATCTATGCTCTTATTTCACTTGGGTATACCATGGTTTATGGAATTGCACAGTTAATCAACTTTGCACATGGGGATATCATAATGGTTGGAGCATACATTTCACTTTTCTGTATTCCAGCTTTTACAAAAATGGGATTACCCGTATGGCTTACAATGATACCTGCTGTCATTGTTTGTGTCCTTTTAGGAATGTTTACTGAAAGAGTTGCTTACAGACCTCTTAGAAATTCTCCAAGAATTTCTAACCTTATCACAGCCATAGGAGTAAGCTTATTACTTGAAAATCTTTTTATGAAATTATTTACGCCAAATACAAGACCATTCCCTAAGGTGTTTACACAACCTCCTCTTACTTTTGGAGCTCTTCACCTTAACTTTGGAACTATTGTTACTATCATTGTTACAATCGTTCTTTCTGTAGGTCTTCAATATTTTATGAAAAAGACTAAATATGGAAAAGCTATGTTAGCTACTAGTGAAGACTATGGTGCTGCAAGACTTGTTGGAATTAATGTAGATCATACTATTCAACTTACATTTGCTATAGGAAGTGGACTTGCTGCTGTTGCTGCCGTTCTTTATGTTGCTGCTTATCCTCAAGTTCAACCTCTTATGGGTTCTATGCCAGGAATAAAAGCTTTCATTGCTGCTGTTCTTGGAGGAATTGGAATTCTTCCAGGTGCTGTTCTTGGAGGATTTATTCTTGGAATTGTAGAAAGTCTTACAAGAGCATATCTTTCTTCTCAGCTTGCTGATGCTTTTGTTTTTGCAATACTTATTGTTGTACTTTTAGTTAAACCTACAGGTATTTTAGGTAAAAATATAAGAGAAAAGGTATAGGAGGATTCTTCACATGGATAAATATAAAAAATTAAGTTACACATTTACTCTTATACTGGTTCTGGTTCTTTATGCAGTTCTTGGAAGTCTTATTGGTTCAGGAATAATTTCTAGATATCAGACTGGTATATTAATTATTATCTGTATCAATATTATTCTTGCAGTAAGTCTTAATATAACAGTTGGTTGCCTTGGACAGATTACAATAGGTCATGCTGGATTTATGTCAGTAGGTGCTTATGCTGCTGCTCTTTTTTCTAAATCTGGTATTATTGACGGACTTCCTGGATATATTGTAGCTCTTATTATTGGAGGAATTGTTGCTGGTATAGTTGGAATTATTATTGGTATTCCTGCTCTTAGACTTAATGGTGACTACCTTGCAATCATTACTCTTGCTTTTGGAGAAATCATAAGAGTTCTAATAGAATATTTTAAATTTACAGGAGGAGCTCAAGGACTTCGTGGTATTCCTCGTACAAACAGTAATTTTACAATAATTTATTTTGTAATGATTATTTCTGTTATGATGATGTTCTCACTTATGACAAGCCGTCATGGCCGTGCTGTTCTTTCTATCCGTGATGATGAAATAGCAAGTGGAGCTTCAGGAGTAAACACTACTTATTATAAAACATTTGCATTCACTGTATCAGCTGTTTTTGCAGGTGTAGCAGGAGCTGTATATGCTCATCATCTAGGAATTTTAGGAGCAAAACAATTTGACTTTAACTATTCAATCAATATTCTTACTATAGTTGTACTTGGAGGAATGGGAAGTTTCACTGGATCTATTTTATCAGCAATTGCACTTACTGTGCTTCCTGAAGTGCTTCGTGGATTCTCTGATTATCGTATGATTATTTATTCACTTTTATTAATACTTACTATGATATTCCGTCCAACTGGATTATTTGGGCGTAAAGAATTTCAAATTACACCAATTATCAAAAGATTTTTCAAAAATAAGGAGGGTAAAGATGAACAATAATAAAGTGGTACTAAGTGCAAAAAACATCTCTATTACCTTCGGTGCATTAAAAGCTGTAACAGATTTTAATCTTGAAATAAGAGAAAATGAACTTGTTGGACTTATCGGACCAAATGGTGCTGGTAAAACAACTGTTTTCAATATTATTACAGGAGTATATTCACCTACAAGTGGAGAATATCATTTTAATGGAGAACCTGTAACAAAAACTCCAACATTTAAACTTGTAAAAAAAGGTCTTGCAAGAACTTTCCAAAATATAAGACTTTTCAAATATATGTCTGTTCTTGATAATGTTCTTGTAGCAAATAATTTCAATATGAAATATGGAATATTAACTGGTATTTTCCGTTTCCCAAATTATTGGAAAGAAGAAAAGAAAGCAAGAGAGAAAGCTCTTGAACTTCTTAAGATTTTTGATCTTGACCAATATGCAGATACTATGGCAGGAAATCTTCCTTATGGAAAACAAAGAAAGCTTGAAATAGCTCGTGCAATGGCAACAAATCCAAAACTTCTTCTGCTTGATGAACCTGCAGCTGGAATGAATCCTACTGAAACAGAAGAGCTTATGAATACTATCCGTTTAATAAGAGATCGTTTCAATATTGCAATTCTTTTAATTGAACATGATATGAAGCTTGTTCTTGGAATATGTGAAAGATTAGTTGTTCTTGATCACGGAACTACTATTGCAGCTGGAGATCCTATTGAAGTTATCAATACACCTGCAGTTGTCACTGCATATCTTGGACAGGAGGAGGAATAATTTTATGAATACAGAAGCTAAAACAATGCTTGAAATTAAAGATTTACATGTCTATTATGATAATATCCATGCTCTAAAAGGAGTTTCTCTTAAAGTAAAAGAAGGAGAAATTGTTTCTCTTATTGGTGCAAATGGTGCAGGTAAGACAACAACTCTTCAAACTATTTCGGGACTTATTCAGTCAAAACAAGGAAAAATTATCTTCCGTGGTAAAGACATTACAAAAGAAAAACCACACTTAATCTGTCAAGCTGGAATTGCTCAAGTTCCTGAAGGAAGAAGAATTTTTTCAAGGCTTGCAGTTAAAGATAATCTTAAACTAGGAGCTTTTACTGTTAAAGACACTCCTGAAAACCTTGAGAAAGACAGAGCAAAATTCTATAAAGATTTCCCAAGAATGTCAGAAAGGAAAAATCAAATGGCAGGAACTCTTTCAGGAGGAGAACAACAAATGCTTGCTATGGGAAGAGCTATTATGAGCAGACCTAAACTTTTAATTTTAGATGAACCATCAATGGGACTTTCTCCTCTTTTTGTTAAAGAAATTTTTTCTGTCATTAAAAAATTAAAAGAAGATGGTGTTACTATCCTTCTTGTTGAACAAAATGCAAAAATGGCACTTTCTATTGCTGATTATGCCTATGTTATAGAAACAGGAAAAATTACTCTTGAAGGACCTGCTCAAGAACTTTTAAATAATCCTGATATTAAAAAAGCTTATCTTGGAGCATAATAAAGAGATTAAAAAGATTTGTAACAAATTTTTCATACTTTTGTTATAAAATTTAAGTGATTTTTTATTTTTTTTCATTCTTTTTATCTCTATATAAAATTAACTATTACATCCATATATTTTCTTATTTATAAGAATTGAAAAAAATAATTATTGACATGCTTTTGTTTCTTTGATAAAATTTTCATGTAATAAACAAATATTTTAAAAAAGGAGTTTCACATGTTACACATAGCAGTCATATTCATATTAAGCCTGATAGTCATACAAAGCATTAAATTGAATATGAACTCTAAAGTATATTAGGAATTCCTTAAGTTATACAAAACACACTTATTTGATGTTTTAAACTTATATTTAAAATTATGAACAGCCTAATTTACTACGGCTGTTTTTTTATTAGTGTGAATAATTATTTTAAACAACTTTTAGGAGGATTTTATGAATAGGAAAAAAGAAGTTTTAATTTTAGGTTTTGCTTTATTTGCTATGTTCTTTGGTGCTGGGAACCTTATTTTCCCTCCCTCTCTTGGAATTGAAATGGGAAAAGACTGGCTTCTTGCAGGAATAGGATTTTTATTAACAGGTGTAGGACTTCCTCTTCTTGGAGTTCTTGCTTTCACAAAAGTAGGAAGACTTGAAGATTTCTCTGTAAAAATTTCTTCAAGATTTAATACTCTTTATTGTACAGCCCTTGTTCTTGTAATAGGACCTCTATTTGCTATTCCAAGAACTGGAGCAACTACTTTTGAAATGGGAGTTCTTCCTTCTTTTCCAAATACTGATCCAAAAATGCTTTCTATTATTACAGCTGTGCTTTTCTTTGGTCTTACTCTTATTCTTGTTATAAGAGAATCAAAAATAACTGATATTATTGGAAAATTTTTAACTCCTATTATTCTTGTTATTCTTGCTGCAATAGCTATACTTGGAATTACTGGAGACATTGGAACTGCAGTTGATAAACATATTACAAGTGTATTCTCAAAAGGATTTGTAAGTGGTTATCAAACAATGGATGCTCTTGCTTCTGTTATATTTGGTGTAGTCATTGTTAAAGGTCTTGAAGGAAAAGGAATAACTGATGAAAAAGAACAAAGATATTTCTTATCTGGTTCAGGTCTTATTGCAGCAATTGGTTTAGGACTTATCTATTTCAGTCTTATGTTCCTTGGAGCAAAAGTAAGTGGTGTAGGAACTTTCTCTACTACAAGTGCTGCTCTTTATCTTGCTGAAGTTACTCTTGGTTCTGCTGGAAAAATTGCTTTCGGTATCTGTGTTGCAACTGCATGTCTTACTACATCTGTAGGGCTTGTTGCTATTTCAAGTGACTGGTTCTCAAGATTTACACCTATATCTTATAAAGTATGGTCAGTTATTATCTGTGTCTTCTCTGGTGTTGTTGCAATAGAAGGAGTTGACTTTATAGTAAAACTTTCTGTTCCTGTTTTATGTATTTTATATCCTGTTACAATCATTCTTATTCTTTTAAATATATTTGGAGTAAGTCATGTTCTTGTTTACAGACTAGCAACATATACAACTCTTGTTGTAATTACACTTGAAGTTGGAGCAAGTACTTTCGGAATTACTTCTCTTTCAAATGCTCTTTTAAATATCCCTCTTGCAAAAGAAGGATTTGTATGGGTTCTTCCATGTTTAATCAGTATTATTATAGGTTCTGTAGCTGCTCCTATTAGAAAAGCTGCTAAATTAAAAGCAAAAACTGAAAAATAATAAACTTTTTATATAGAAAGCCTGCTTAAAAATAGCAGGTTTTTTTATTTTAACATTCTTTCTATTAAAAAAGAACGGCTAAAAAACCGTCCTTTTTTATGATTATTGATTTTGTAATTCTTTAATATTTTCAGAAAGTTTATCAAATTTATCTTGGTATTCTTTCTGAATTCTTCTGTCTCTTTCTAAAATATGAGCAGGAGCTTTTGAAGTAAACTTCTCATTTGAAAGTTTAGCATTCATCTTTTCAAGTTCAGCTGCAACTTTAGTAAGCTGAGCTTGTAATTTTTTAACTTCTGCTTCTACATCAAGAAGACCTGTAAGTATCATATATACTTCTGAATTTCCTGTAACTCTGAATCCACTTTGAGCAGGTTTTTCCATATCTTTTCCATATTCAATAGATTCAAGATTTCCAAGTCTTGTTATAAAGAAATAGTTTTCTTTTATTGTCTCAAGTTCACTGTCATCAGAAGATTTGATTACAACTTTTGCTGGTTTTGCAGGTGAAATTCCAGCTTCTGCTCTTATGTTTCTTAATGAAGAAATAAGTTCTTTAATATATTCAAAAGATTTTTCTGCATCTTTATCTATTAATCTTTCATCAGCAACAGGATATTGTGCAAGCATTACTGTATCCCCTTCTGCTTTTATTGTCTGCCAGATTTCTTCTGTTATATAAGGCATAAATGGATGAAGAAGTCTCATTCCTGCTTCAAGAACTGTCCATAACACATATTGTGCTGTAAGTTTTGAATCAGCATCTTCAGAGTTGTAAAGTCTTATTTTTGCCATTTCAACATACCAGTCACAGAAATCTCCTCTTAAAAATTCATATACAGCTTTTGCTGCTTCATCAAGAAGGAATTTATCAAGTTTATCTGCTACTTCTGCTGCTGTTTCGTTAAGTCTTGAGAATATCCATTTATCAACAAGCTCATATTTAAGTCTTGACTTATCAACTTTTGTTGGATCAAATCCTTCTAGGTTCATAATAACAAATCTTGAACCATTCCACATTTTATTTGCAAAGTTTCTTCCCATTTCAATAAGTTTTTCAGAGAAATGAACATCTTGTCCTTGAGAAGTATTATATATCATCGCAAATCTTATAGCATCTGCTCCATACTTTTCAATAAGATCTAAAGGATTAGGAGAGTTTCCTAAAGATTTAGACATTTTTCTTCCTATTTCATCTCTTACTATTCCGTGGAAAAATACATTTTTAAATGGAATTTCATCCATTTCATAAAGTCCAAACATAATCATTCTTGCTACCCAGAAGAATATAATATCAGCACCTGTTACAAGTGTTGAAGTAGGATAGAAAGTTTCAAGAGATTTTGTTTTTTCAGGCCATCCAAGAGTTGAGAAAGGCCAAAGTGCTGATGAGAACCATGTATCAAGAACATCTTCTTCTTGAACAAGTTCAACTTTTTTTCCATAATGAACTTCTGCCTGTTTCATTGCTTCTTCTTCACTGATTGCAACAAACATTTTTTGGTCAGGTCCATACCATGCAGGTATTCTGTGTCCCCACCAAAGTTGTCTTGAAATACACCAGTCTCTTATATTTTCAAGCCAGTTATAATATATTTTTTCCATTCTCTTAGGCATTATTTTAATTTCGCCGTTTCTTACTACTTCAAGAGCTCTTTTTGCAAGAGGTTCCATTTTTACAAACCATTGTTTAGAAACTCTTGGTTCAATTATAGTTCCACATCTATAACATGTTCCTACATTATGATTATGTGGCTCTATTTTTACAAGATATCCTTCGGCCTTTAAATCTTCAACGATTTTTTCTCTTGCTTCAAATCTATCAAGCCCTGCATATTTTGGATAATCTTCTACGATTTTTCCATCAGCTGTCATCATATTTATAATTGGAAGATTATATTTATTTCCAATGTTAAAGTCATTAGGATCATGAGCAGGAGTAATTTTTAAAGCTCCTGTTCCAAATTCCATATCAACATATTCATCAGCTATAATTTCTATTTCTCTTCCTACTAATGGAAGTATTGCTTTCTTACCTACAAATTCTTTGTATCTTTCATCATTAGGATTTACTGCAATAGCAACATCGGCAAGCATTGTTTCTGGTCTTGTAGTTGCAATTATAAGGAACTTGTCTGTATCTTTTACAGGATATTTAATATGCCAGAAATTTCCAGGTTTTTCCACATGGTCAACTTCATCATCTGCAAGAGCTGTTCCACATCTTGGACACCAGTTTACCATATATTCTCCCTGATAAATAAGTCCATCATTATATAAATCAACAAATATATGTCTTACAGCTTCTGAAAGTCCTTCGTCCATTGTAAATCTTTCTCTGTCCCAGTCAAGTGAAGCTCCAAGTTTTCTAAGCTGATTAGTTATTATTCCTCCGTGCTCCTCTTTCCATTCCCAAGTTCTTTTTAAGAATTCTTCTCTTCCTAAATCTTCTTTTGTAAGTCCTTCTTCAGCAAGTTTTCTTTCTACTTTATTTTGAGTTGCAATACCAGCATGGTCACATCCTGGAAGCCATAAAGTATTTTTTCCTGTCATTCTGTTGTATCTTACAAGAGTATCTTGAATAGAGTTATTTAAAACATGCCCCATATGAAGTATTCCTGTTACATTTGGAGGAGGGATGACTATTGAATAGTTCTCCTTACCATCATCTAAAGTAGCAGCAAAATACTTAGATTCTTCCCAGTGCTTATACCATTTTTTTTCAATTTCACTAGGAGAATAGATTTTTTCCAGTTCTTTCATTAATTTCCCTCCTGTTTTATTTTTTCTTCATTTAAAACTTCTTCAATATAATCTAATATTTCATCTCTGCCTGTATCTTTTAATGAAGAATGGAAAAATACATCTTCATTATGAAATTCAAGCTTAGTTCTTATTGCTTTTAAACATTTAAACTTCTCATTATTTGACACTTTATCCATTTTAGTAAAAATAATTTTAAATGGAATATCAAAGTGATCAAGCCAGTGAAGCATATCCATATCTTCTGCTGTGGGAACTCTTCTTATATCAAGAAGAACAAAAACAAGTTTTTTTCTTTTGCTTGCAAGATATCTTTCCATCGTTTGTCCCCATTCAGCTTTCATAGCTTTAGGAACTTTAGCAAATCCATATCCTGGTAAATCTACAAGGAAAAATTCATTATTTATTATAAAATAATTTATAAGCTGAGTTCTTCCTGGAGTCTTACTTATTCTAGCAAGTTTTCCTCTTCTTGTTATGCTGTTTATAAGAGAAGATTTTCCTACATTTGACCTTCCTACAAAAGCAAATTCTATGTTGGAAAGTTCTTCAGGATAATCTTTTTCATATACAGCAGATTTAACAAATTCTGCTTGTTTTATTATCATAGCTCTCTCCTATTTTATTTTTTGAAAACTAATTTTTCAACTTCATCATAATTTTTTACAAAATCTATTTTCATATCTTTTGCTACTTCATGAGGAATATCCACAATATCAGGTCTGTTGTCTTCAGGAAGAATTACTTCTCTTATTCCTGCTCTATGAGCACCTATAACTTTTTCTTTCACTCCTCCTATTGGAAGAACTTCTCCTGTTATTGTAATCTCACCTGTCATTGCTATATCTTGTCTTATCTCTCTTCCAGTAAGAACTGAAAGAATTGCAGTAGTTATAGTTATTCCTGCTGAAGGTCCGTCTTTAGGTGTTGCTCCTTCTGGGAAGTGAAGGTGAATATTTTTATTTTCAAGGAATTCTTTTTCATTTATATTATATTTAGCAAAGTTTGATTTTACATAAGTAAATGAAACTTCTGCTGACTCTTTCATTACATTTCCTAAAGTTCCTGTAAGATTAAGAGTTCCTTTTCCAGGAATTAAAACTCCCTGAACTTCAAGAGTCACTCCTCCAACTGCTGTCCATGCAAGTCCATTTACTATCCCTACTTTATAACTTCTTTCTTTCATCTTTTCTGGTCTAAATTTAGCTTTTCCAAGATACTTTTCAAGATTATTTACATTAACTGTAACTTTATCAAGTTTTTCTTTCACAACTTTTCTTGCAAGTTTTCTGAAAAGATTGTTTATTTCTCTCTTAAGGCTTCTTACTCCAGCCTCTCTTGTGTATTCATTTATAATTTTTAAAATTACATTGTCTGATATAGTTATTTTTATATCTTTTAATCCATTTTCTTCTTGAAGCTGTTTTACAAGATATTGTTTTGCAATATGAAGTTTTTCATACTCAGTATATGAAGAAAGAGATATAATCTCCATTCTGTCTATAAGAGGTTCAGGAATATTTCTTAAATCATTTGCTGTTGCAAGGAAAAATACCTGAGATAAATCATAAGGAACATCTATGTAATGATCTTCAAAATGAATATTTTGCTCTGGATCAAGAACCTCTAGCATTGCTGATGCTGGATCTCCTTTAAAATCACTTGACATTTTATCTAATTCATCAAGAAGAATAAGAGGATTTTTTACTCCTGCAAGCTTCATTGCTTTCATTATTCTTCCAGGCATAGATCCTATATATGTTCTTCTATGTCCTCTTATTTCAGCTTCATCTCTTACTCCTCCAAGTGAAACTCTTACAAATTTTCTGCCCATTGAATCTGCTACAGATTTAGCAAGAGATGTTTTACCTACTCCAGGAGGTCCTACAAGACAAATTATTGTTCCTTTCATTTTTGGATTAAGTTTTTTTACTGCTAGATAATCAAGTATTCTTTCTTTTACTTCCTTAAGTCCATAGTGATCTCTGTCAAGGACAGATGATGCTCTTTCTATATCCAAGTCATCTTTTGTTGTTTTTCTCCATGGAAGTTCAAGAAGTGTTTCTATATAATTTCTTGATACTGATGCTTCAGCTGAAAAAGCAGGCATTTTACTCATTTTCTTTAATTCTTCGTCTACTTTTTTCTTAACCTCTGCAGGAAGCTTAGCTTTTTCTATCTTATCTGCTAAATCAGAATTATCGTCTTCAGGAGTATAATCCTGTATTTCCTCTTTCATAGCATTTATTTTTTCTTTTAAATAATATGCTTTCTGAGCATCATTCATTTTATTTCTTACTTTATCTTCCACTTTCTTTTCAATTTCATTTATTTCAATTTCTCTTGAAAGAAAGTCAAGAATCATATATCCTCTCTGTTCAATATCAAGAACTTCAAGTATTTTTTGCTTATCTTTTGAATCTATAAATAAATTATTGGCGATTAAATCAAAACCACTGTTCAAATCTTTTGTTGATTTTAAAGTCACAAGGACTTCAGGAAGTGTTTTCCCTAAAAACTTAGTATATTTTTCATAATATTCTATGACTTTTCTATATACTGCAAGAGTTTCTTTAGATTCTGAATTTTTACACTCAAGCATTATATATCCTGATGTATATGATCCATCTTCCTCTTCTTTTGGATTTTCCAAAAGAACTCTATTTTCTGCTTCAACAAGAATTTTTACTGTCTTGTTAGGCATTTTTACAGTTTGAAGAACATTAACAATAACTCCTGTTGTATATACATCTTCAGGAAGTTTAGGCTCTTCTTTCATTGTATCTTTCTGCATTCCAAAAAGCATTTTGCTGTTTTCGCTGTTTCCTATTTTTTCAAGAGTCTTCATGCTCTTTTCTCTTCCAACATATACAGGTGTTACTACTCCAGGGAAGATAACTAAATCTCTTGTAGGCAGAAACGGTAATCTATTTTCCATAAGCTATTATCCCTCCTTTTTGATTATCTGAACTTTCTTGTAATCATCAAGTCCATCTATATCAACAATTACTTTCTCTACATTTTCTTGTGAAGGAACTTCATACATAAGTTCAAGCATTGTATTTTCAAGAATTGCTCTTAAACCTCTTGCTCCTATTCTTCTTGCCATTGCTCTTTTAGCAACTTCTCTTAAAGCTCCCTCTGTTATTTCAAGTTCAATTCCTTCCATTTCAAAGAATTTTTGATATTGTTTTACAATAGCATTTTTAGGCTCAACAAGTATTCTTAAAAGAGCTTCTTCATTAAGGCTGTCAAGTGTTGTAACAAGAGGAAGTCTTCCTACAAGCTCTGGAATTATTCCTTGCTTAATAAGATCTTCAGGAGTAACTTTTCTTAGAACTTCTCCCTCTTCTCCTCTTTTTATTCTGCTTGTATCAGCACCAAAACCTAAACTTTTCTGCTGTGTTCTCTTTGATATAACTTTTTCTAGTCCTTCAAAAGCTCCCCCAACAATGAAAAGAATATTTTTAGTATCTATCTCAATAAGTTCCTGATTAGGGTGTTTTCTTCCTCCCATAGGTGGAACTTGTGACTTTGTTCCCTCTATTATTTTAAGAAGTGCTTGCTGTACTCCTTCTCCTGAAACATCTCTTGTTATTGACATATTTTCAGATTTTCTTGCTATCTTATCAATCTCATCTATATATACTATTCCTCTTTCTGCTGCTTCAACATCATAGTCTGCAGATTGCAGAAGTCTTACAAGAACATTTTCAACATCGTCTCCAACATATCCTGCTTCTGTAAGTGTTGTAGCATCAGCTATAGCAAAAGGTATATTAAGTATTCTTGCTAATGTCTGTGCAAGAAGTGTTTTTCCTGATCCTGTAGGTCCTATTATAAGTACATTTGATTTTTGTACATCTACACTGTTGTCACTTTCATCAGCTAGTCTTATTCTTTTATAGTGATTATATACTGAAACAGCCAAAACTTTTTTACTTTCATCCTGACCGATTACATATTCATCAAGTTTTGCTTTTATTTCTTTTGGTGTAAGAAGTTCTGTTTCTATTTCGTCATAAGAAGAACCTTCTCTTATTTTTTCCTCTGCAAGAGAGTAATCCAGCATATCATAACAAGCTTCTATACAATCTTTACATATAAAAGCTCCGTTCATTCCTGAAAAAAGTTTTCCTCCGACTTCTTCCTGACTTCTTCCACAAAAAGAACATTCCGGTTTTTTCATCTTATTCTCCTCTCTTATGATTATCTCTTTATAACTTTGTCTATCAGACCATATTCTACAGCTTCTTCTGCAGACATAAAATTATCTCTGTCAGTATCTCTGTAAACTTCTTCAACTGTTTTTCCACAGTTTTCAGCTAAAATCTCACTTAATTTTTTCTTTAATCTTAATATTTCTTTAGCATGAATTTCTATATCAGCTGCCTGACCTTGAGTTCCCCCTAAAGGTTGATGTATCATTATTCTTGAATTTTCAAGTGAAAATCTCTTTCCTTTTGCACCAGCTGAAAGAAGAAAAGCTCCCATGCTTGCTGCTTGTCCTACACATATTGTCTGAACATCTGGTTTTATATAATTCATTGTGTCATATATTGCCATTCCTGCAGTTACAACTCCTCCAGGACTGTTTATATACATAGTAATATCTTTTTCAGGATCTTCTGCTTCTAAAAATAAAAGCTGTGCCACTATTGCATTGGCAACATTATCATTTATTTCTGTCCCTAAAAATATTATTCTGTCTTTTAACAGTCTTGAATATATATCATAACTTCTTTCTCCGTAACTTGTATTTTCTATAACTATTGGATTGTACATATTCTTATCTCCTCCTTAAATAAAAAATAAAAGATTTCTGTTAAAAATATTTTATTTCTTATTTAAAGGGGAGAGAACTGCTACATTAAAAATATGCAGCGGTTCTTCCCAATTAAATTATTTTGTTATTTATTAAGTATAAAACTATTTTGCGTTATTTTCAATTAGTTCAATAGCTTTGCTCATTAATAAATCTGTTTTTAAGCTTTCAATGAAGTTGTCATATCTCTTAGTTTTGTCTAATTCTTCTTTAAGAGTTTCTGGAGTCATTCCATACATTTTTGCAACTTCTTCAGCTTTTTCTTTTACTTCTTCTTCTGAAACTTCTAAGTTTTCAACTTTAGCTATTTTGTCAAGGATTAAGTCCATTTTAACTTTGCTTTCAGACATTGGAGCTAATTGATTATAGATAGAATCTATTGTCATTCCAGTCATTTTTAAGTATCCGTTTAAGTCCATTCCTTGCATCATAAGTTGTTGCTCAAGTTCAGAAATTTTAGCTTCAACTTCTCTTATAACTAAGCTTTGAGGAACTTCAACTTTAGCACCGTCAGTTACTTTTATAAGCATTCTTCCTCTGTTTTCGTTTTTAGCGTTTTCTTCTCCTCTTTTTGCAACTTCTTCATATTTTTTAGCTTTTAAATCTTCAACTGATTCAAATCCACATTCTTTTGCAAATTCATCATTTAATTCAGGTTTTTCTAATAATTTAACTGCATTGATTTTTACTTTGAATACAGCTGGTTTTCCAGCAAGGTTAGCTGCATGGTATTCAGCAGGGAAAGTTACAGTTATTTCTCCCTCTTGTCCTTTAGTGTATCCTACTAATTGATCTTCAAAGTTGTCAATAAACATTTTGCTTCCAAGTTTTAATAAGTGAGAATCAGCTTTTCCACCTTCAAAAGCAACTCCATCTATAAATCCTTCAAATGCTAAATCAACTGTATCTCCCATTTGAGCTTGGTATCCATCTTCAGCATCTTTTAATTGAGCTTTTGCATTACGCATTCTTTCTATTTCTTCATTTAATTTGTCATCTGTCATTTCAAATACAGCTTTGTCTATTTCAATTCCTTTGTATTCTCCTAAAGTTACTTCAGGGAAAACATCAACAGAACAAGTTACTTCAAAAGTTTCTTCGTCCATTTTAACATTTACATTGTACATTGGGCTTACTGGTTTTAATCCTTCAGCTGTTACAACTTCTCCAAAGTATTTTTTTAACACTTTATCTGTTAATTCCTCTTTTATTCCTTCAGCATATTTAGCTTCAATTTGGTCAATAGGAGCATGTCCTTTTCTGAATCCTGGAATTTCTACAGTTTTTTGAGCATTTTTAACTATCTCATTTTTTATTGGAGCAAACTCCTCTTTTGATAAAGTCATTACAATCTCTACTGCAGATTTTTCAAGTTTTTTGATTTCGTGTTTCATCTTTTCCTCCTTAAGTGTTTTTTACTAACTTTATTTATAAACTTTATTTTATGCTTTTTATTTTGATACTGTATCTGTCTTTTCCTTTTATATTAACCTTTTCAGGATAATATACAATATCAAATTCATCTTTTATATTTCTGTGTTCTATTTCATTAGACAGGTTAAATGCAATAAAAGGATATTCTTTTTTATTTTTTTCAATTATTCCATTAAAGTGTCTGTCTTCAACACCAAATTTTTCAATATTTTTTATGTGAACACCTCTGTCCATAAATAAAGGCTGTTGGTTATCCAACCCATATGGTGAAAGAAGCTTTATATCTTCCAGAAGTTCTTCATTTATTTTATCTATAGAAAGTTCAAGGTCAACATCAATAACCTTTTCCTCTCTTACAGTTTTAAGCTTTTCTATCTCTTCTGCAAATTTTTCTTCAATTTCTTTAAGCTTTCCTGTTTCAGCAATAAATCCTGCTGCAAGATCATGCCCTCCGAAACGGACAAGTTTATTTTCCATCTCTTTAAATATGTTGAAAATATTTACACCATTGTTGCTTCTACATGATGCTTTTCCCACTCCGTTTTTTACTGCAACCAATATAACTGGAACACCAAACTTTATACTTAGCCTTGAAGATACAACTCCAATTACTCCGGGATGCCAGTTTTTAGAAGTCAGAAATATATATGACATCTCTTTTGTCCTATTTTCTTTTTCTAGAATTTCAATTGCTTCATCATATATTTTCTTTTCTAGTTTTCTTCTTATTTTATTGGTTTTTTTCATCTCTTCAATTATGTTGTAGATTTTAAAATCATCTTCTTCTATGAAGAAATCTGCTCCTATTTTAGAAACACCTATTCTTCCAAGAGAATTAATAAGAGGAGATATAAAATAGCTTACATCAGTTGTGTTTATATTCTTATTTTGAAATTTAAGATATCTTATAAGATAAACAAGACCTTTTACCTTTGTTTCTTTTAAAACCTGAAGCCCTTTACTTATTATAACTCTATTTTCATCTGTCATTGGCACAACATCAGCAACTGTTCCTATCATTACTATATCAAGATATTTATATAGTCTCTCTTCTGATATTCCAAGTTTTCTGTATATACCTTGAGCAAGTTTTAAAGCTACACCTGCTCCTGATAAATATTTAAATTTATAATTTTCACTTAGCTTCGGATTTATTAGAATATATTCTTCATCTGATTTTTCTTTTGCAGATTTATGATGATCTGTAACAATAACTTCTATTCCAATACTCTGAGCATATCTTATATCTTCTATAGAATTAGCTCCAGTATCAACAGTTATTACCATTTTTCCGTCTCTTTCATTTATGAAATCTATAGTCTTTTTATCAAGTCCATAATTTTCTTCCATTCTGCTAGGAATATAATATCTTGTATCTATTCCTATTTCTCTCATTACAAGAACAAGAAACGAGGCTGCTGTAATTCCATCTACATCATAATCTCCATATATATAAATCCTCTGTTTTTTTTCTCTCAATTTTATGATTTTTTCCACAGCTTCTTCCATTTTTTCAAAATCAAAGGGATTTCTCAACTGGTCAAGACTGGGATTTATAAATCTTTCCACATCTTTTTTTTCAACTAAATTTTTATTTAATAAGAGTCTTGTTAATATTTTGGAAGTTTTCCAAGCATCTGCTTTTTCTGCTACAATGGAATCTGAAATATTATTATTTTTCCATATCATAGCTTATCTGTCCTATTCTTCCTGTTTCTTTTTAATATCGTCAAGCAGTTTAGAAATTTTAACTGCATATTCTATAGAATCATCTATTTTTATTCTCATTTCAGGAATAAATCTAAGATTAAGTTCTTCAGAAACTTTCTTTCTTAAAAATCCTCTTATCTCATTAAGCCCCTCTTCAACTCTTTCTTTATTTACTTCAAGTCCTTCCATTGAAAGAATTGTAAAATAAAGATCTGCAAATTTAAGATCTTCAGTAACTCTTACTTTAGTAAGTGATACCATCCCTTTTACTTTAGGGTTTTTTACATCCTCTAAAAGAGCTGTTGAGATAACTCTTAAGACTTCTTTTTCTATAGATGCTAATCTTTGTTTTCTCATTTTTTATACCTCCATTCTGCATAGAAGGCTGCATGGCTCTTATTATCTAAGAGTTCTTTTTACTTCCTGAATATCAAATGCTTCTACGATATCTCCTTCTTTAATATCATTAAAGTTTTCAATACCAAGTCCACATTCCTGACCTGCAACAACTTCTTTTGCGTCGTCTTTAAATCTCTTAAGTGATGCAAGTTTTCCTTCGTAAACAACAACTCCATCTCTTACTATTCTTATATTAGAATCTCTTCTTACTTTACCGTCTACAACAACACATCCTGCAATGTTTCCAACTTTTGCAACCTTGAATACTTTTTTAATTTCAATTCTTCCAAGATACATCTCTTTGAATTCAGGTTCAAGCATTCCTGTAAGTGCTTTTTCAATGTCTTCTATAATTTGATAAATAATAGAAGATGTTCTTATTTCTATTCCTGATACTTCAGCTTCTTTTATAGCTTTTGTAGTAGGTCTTACATTAAATCCTATAATGATTGCACTTGAAACTTCAGCAAGTTTAATATCACTTTCAGTTATTGCTCCAGGAGCTGACTGAATAATATTAACTGCTACTTCATTTGTAGAAAGTTTCATTAAAGATTCTTTTAAAGCTTGTGCAGAACCTTTTGAATCTGCTCTTAAGATTAGATTAAGTTCTTTTAAGTTTTCATTGTCAAAACTTTCTGATAAAGACTCAAGAGTTATAGTTTTCTTACCAGTTTCTGCCATTTTTCTTTCTTTTGCCATCTCTTCAACTATTCTTCTTGCATGTTGTTCATTTTGAATAACATAAATAGTATCTCCAGCTTCTGGAACACTGTTAAATCCAATTATTTCCACTGGCTGTGACATTTCTGCACTATTTACTCTCATTCCTTTGTCGTCCATTAATGCTCTTATTTTTCCATAAGATTCTCCAGCAACAATAACATCACCTATTCTTACAGTTCCTTCCTGAACTAGAATATCTGCAACTGGCCCAACTTTTGGATCAAGTTTAGATTCAAGAACAACACCTTTTCCTCTTTTCTTAGGATTTGCTTTAAGTTCAAGAATTTCTGCTGTAATTAGTATTGTTTCAAGAAGTATATCAAGGTTGATTTTAGCTTTTGCTGATACTTCAACAAACTCTACATCTCCCCCCCATTCAACTGAAACAAGTCCATGTTCCATAAGTTCTTGTTTAACTCTCATTGGATTAGCTTCAGGTTTATCTATTTTATTGATTGCAACAATAATAGGAACTCCTGCTGCTTTAGCATGAGATATAGCTTCTATTGTTTGAGGCATTACTCCGTCATCTGCTGCTACAACAAGTATAGCTATATCAGTAACCTTTGCTCCTCTTGCTCTCATATCTGTAAACGCTTCGTGACCTGGTGTGTCTACGAAAGTGATTTTCTTTCCATTTTTAGTTACTTGATAAGCACCTATTTTTTGAGTGATTCCTCCTGCTTCTCCTGCAACTACTTCTGTTTTTCTTATTGCGTCAAGAAGAGATGTTTTACCGTGGTCAACATGTCCCATTATTGTAATAACAGGAGCTCTTTCTTGAAGATCTGACTCTTTGTCCTCTATTTCAAGGGCAAATTTATCTCCAAATGCTATTTCCTCTTCTTCTTCCTGTTCTACAAGAACATCATAGTCAGCAGCTATCTCTTCTGCAAGTTCTATGCTAAGAGGGCTGTTTATTGTAAGCATTTGTCCTTTAAGGAAAAGTTTTTTTATAATTTCAGAGCTGTTTATTTTTAATTTTTCAGCAAACTCTCCTAAAGTCATTTCTCCTCTCATTTTTATTATTTTAATTCCATCTTCTTCTACAACTGTTCCTACTTCAGTATCAGCTTTTTTTACAAAGAAATCTGTTCTTCTTCCTTTTTTCTTTTTCTTATTCTTATCTTTCTTTGACTCCAATACTGGCTCCTTACTTTTCTCTTTTATTTTTGACTTTTTTTTCTTTTTCCCTGCTTTTTCATTATCAGCAGCTTTTTCATCTTTACTGAAATGGCTTTTTATTTTATCAACTTGATCTTCTGAAAGTCCAGAAAGATGAGATGATACTTCTATTTCTAAATCTTTTAAAAGGCTTAAAAATTCTTTATTTCCTATTTCATACTTCTTAGCTAATTCATGTACTCTTACTTTCATTAAAACTAAGCACCTCCTTAACTTACTCTATAAGTCCACGGGCTACCTTCTTATTTTTAACAGCAATTACATTTATTTCCTCTTTATTGAAAATGTCTCCAAGTTCATTTTTTCTTCCATAATGGACATAAGGAATATTTTTTTCCTTTGCTTTTGCTGTAATGCGTTTATCATTTCTTTCACTTATATCTTCAGCTATTATGATAAAATGAACTTTTTCTATTTCATCAAATATCATATTTATTCCAAAAACAAGCTCCTGAGAATTCTTCATTGCTTTTAAAATCTTAAGATAGTCTTTCGTATCCTTTTTAAGCAAGTTCAACATTTTAAGTAAATCTTCTATTTCCACTTTTATTTTCTTATGTTTTGACAGTCTGTTTATACATTCATGTGTTCTGCATACATATTGCCCTCTTTTTTGGGCTGTCTGCTTTTCATCAAGAATAAATTTTCCCTCTTCATCTTTTTCAACAATTCTGAAAAGGTCAGCTTTATTTTTTTTCTCTCTGCATATTACACACATTCTTTCAGAATTAGTCTTCATTTTTTTCTTCTGCAGGCTCCTCTGTTTTTGCTTCTTCAGCTTTTTCTAAGTCCTCTTTAACTTTTATATCTACTCTCATTCCTGTAAGTTTTGCAGCAAGTCTTGCATTTTGTCCATTTTTACCAATAGCAAGAGAAAGCTGAGAAGGATCAACTATTACTCTTGTAGTTGTTCCATCTTCAAGAAGTTCTACACTATTTACTTTTGCTGGACTTAAAACAGCTGATACAAACTCTTCTATTGAATCTTTCCATTCAACAATATCAATTTTTTCTCCGTTAAGTTCATCAACTATATTTTTGATTCTAAGACCTTTTTGCCCTATACATGCTCCTACTGTATCTATGTTTTTATCAGCAGAATATACAGCTATTTTTGCTCTTGATCCTGCTTCTCTTGCAACAGATTTAATTTCAATTAATCCATCTGCTATTTCAGGAATTTCAAGTTCAAAAAGTTTTCTTAATAGCCCTTCATTTTTTCTTGATATTACAATTTTAGGGAATTTATTTGTTTTTTCAACTTCAGCTACATATACTTTTATTCTTTCCCCTACTCTGTAAGTATCTGCAGGAGATTGTTCTGCCATAGGAAGAATAGCTTCTGTTCCATCAAATTCTATAAAAATATTTTTTCTTTCGTCAATTCTTCTTATAATTCCATTGATAATATCTTTTTCTTTAACTTTAAATTTATCATATATATTTTGTCTTTCAGCTTCTCTTACTTTCTGAATAACAATCTGTTTTCCGTTTTGAATAGCATTTCTTCTGAACTCTTCACAGTTAACTTCAATTTTTACTTCGTCTCCTGGTTTAGCTCTTTTCTTAATCTCTCTTGCATCTTCAACTGAAATTTCAAGAGCAGCATCGTAAACATCTTCTACAACAGTTTTTACTTCAAATACTCCTATTTCTCCAGTTTCTCTGTCAATTTCTACTTCAACTTTTTCTTCGTCACCGTAGTGTTTTTTATAAGCAGCAAGAAGAGCTTGCTCAACAGTTTCAAGTAAACTTTCTTTACTTATCCCTTTTTCTTTTTCAAGTTCTTCCAATGCTTCTAAAAATATTTTTGCGTCTTTACCTTTCATTAATCTTCCTCCTGATTTAGGCATTAAATATCCTTAAAGTCATAAACAAGGTTTGCTTTTCTAACCTCTTTAAAAGGGATTTCTAATTCTGTATCATCTGCTGACAGAAATAAAATACCATCCTCAAATTTAGACAATATCCCTTCAAAATTTTTCTTTTCATTTATTTTATGTTTTAAACTTACTTTTACTTTAGAACCTGTAAATCTTACAAAATCTTTTTCTTTCTTAAGAGGTCTTTCTACTCCCGGAGAAGAGATCTCTAAAAAGAATTTCTTGTCAATCAGTCTGTCTATATCATCTTCAACTGTCATACTTACTTTTGCACAGTCATCAAGTGATACATCTCCGTCTAATTTTTCAATGTAGATTCTTACATACCAATATCCACCTTCTTGCAGATATTCAACATCCACCAATTCAAGTTCCATTTCTTTAAGCACCGGCAGTACTACTTTTTCAATTTTAACAATAGTTTCTTCAACTGTTTCTTTCATACTTTTATTCTTTCACCTCTCTTTCACTTTTTCATTCTACAAATAAAGAGTGGGTTGCCCCACTCTTCTCGAACTAGTATGATTTATCATAGTAATTATATCATAGATACAGCCAAAAAAGCAACGATTTATATATTTTTTTCAAATTTTTTTAAAATTATTATTGACTTTTATGGTATTTAATATTATAATCATTGAGAACCATCAAGAGAGACAGAGGGAGCGGCCCTGTGAAGTCTCAGCAACCTGCTTATATAGTGTGGTGCTAATTCCAGCAGATGGAAGGAAATAGTAATGTTATTATGTTCCCTTTCATTTTGATGAAAGGGATTTTTTATTTACTGACTAAATTTATTTTTATTTATTATTACTTTGAGGAGGATTTTTAATGGAAAATTTAACATATTTTACTTCTGAATTTGTGTCACCTGGACACCCTGATAAAATTTCTGATCAGATTTCTGATGCAGTTCTTGATGCATGCCTTGCAAATGATCCTGATTCAAGAGTTGCTTGTGAAGTATTCTGTACAACTGGGCAAGTTATTGTAGGAGGAGAAATCACTACTAAAACTTATGTTGATATTCAAGATATTGTAAGAAAAAAAATTGATGAAATAGGATATAAACCTGGTATGGGATTTGACTCTGACTGTGGAGTTTTAAATGCTATCCACTCTCAATCACCTGATATTGCCATGGGTGTTGATATTGGAGGAGCTGGAGACCAAGGAATTATGTTTGGAGGAGCTGTAAAAGAAACTCCTGAACTTATGCCACTTGCACTTGTTCTTGCAAGAGAAATTTTAGTTGAACTTACAAGACTTACTAGAAATAATACATTAACATGGGCAAGACCTGATGCTAAATCTCAAGTTACTCTTGCTTATGACAGAAATGGAAAAGTTCAGTTTGTAGATACTGTAGTTGTATCTGTTCAACATAATCAATTTGTTACACAAGAACAAATTCATCACGATGTAAAAGAATTTGTAATAAGACCTGTTCTTGCTAGATACAGCCTAAACTTTGATGATGTTAAAAAAGTTCACATAAACCCAACAGGAAGATTTGAAATTGGAGGTCCTCACGGAGATACAGGACTTACAGGAAGAAAAATCATAGTTGATACTTATGGTGGATACTTCAGACATGGTGGAGGAGCTTTCTCTGGAAAAGATCCTTCAAAAGTTGACCGTTCAGCTGCTTATGCTGCAAGATGGGTTGCTAAAAATATAGTTGCTGCTGATCTTGCAGATAAATGTGAAGTTCAGCTTTCTTATGCAATAGGAGTTGCAGAACCAACATCAGTAAAAGTTGAGACATTCGGAACAGAAAAAGTAGATGTAATAGAACTTGAAAATGCTGTTAAATCAATATTTGATTTAACACCAAGAGGAATAGAAAGAGATCTTAAATTAAGAAGCTGTGAATTTAAATATCAAGATCTTGCTGCATTTGGTCACATTGGAAGAACAGATATAAAACTTCCATGGGAAGAATTAAATAAAGCAGAAGAATTAAAAAAATATTTTAACAAATAAAAATATAACAGAAAGCGCGATTGCCCATCGCGCTTTTCTTTTATATAATATACTTTCCTAATTAATAAAAAACAGGACTCAGATTTTTCTGAGCCCTGTTTTTGTGAGAATTTTTATTTATGATATAAGGAGTTCTATTATTAGAACTTATATCCTACACCTGCTGTTACACCGTAAGCTTCTGTTTCATTGCTTCCGAATTCATAAGTAAATCCACCATTGTAGAAGAATCCACTTTCATAAGATACTTCTGCTCCTAAGTTGATTGAGAATACATTTTCTGCTATTTCTGCTCCTAGTACATCAAAGCTTTCTGCTCCACCTTTAAATGATCCTCTGAAGTCTTTATCTGTATCTCCCATTGTATAAGTATAAGCTGCACCTAATTTAAATTCTGCTGATGCTTTTTCTAATTGAACTGATTTTACTAAATCTGCTCCTGCTGTTAAATCAAATGTTGTGATTTCTGCTTCGTCTAATCCAAAGTAAGCATCTTTCACTGCTTCTTGTTCTATACGAGTTAATCCTGCTCTTAATTTAGGTTGAATTGATAATCCATTTCCTAAATCATTTGTAAATGTTGCTTGGCTATATACTCCGTATGCATTTGAATCATAAGAAGCATCTGTTGATTTTAATGCTGCTGTATTATCCGCATCAAATTTATTTAATTGGTAAGCTGCTCCTGTTCTTACTTGAGCTTTTCCTATTGTTGTATCTTTATATACTCCAAAGTAGAATGCATCTCCGTCTGCATTTCCTCCGTCTGTATCTATATCTTGTTTTGCTCCTGAGAATACAAATCCTAATGATGAGTTATCATCTAATCCGTAAACTAAGTTAGCAAGAAGTCCTGTTGTTTCATTTTCTGAAGTTCTGTCTCCTAAAATTCCATCTCTGTCATATTCTGTTTTAGAATATAGAGCTTTACCTTCTGCTACTAATTCTCCTGCTTTTGCTGCTGTGTTCATTGAAAGAGCTGTATCTTCATTTAATTTGAACATATCATAAGAAGCTCTTACTGTTTCAGCATAGATATTAGAAGAATATAATCTGTCTAATTGGTCTGCTCTTTCAGCTTTATTGTGAGATAAATATTCTGAACCAACATTATAAGCTTGATTATTCATATTATTTAAAGTTCCATCTTCAAATAATTCAGTATCATATGTAAATACTATTCCATCAACTGAATCTGATAAAGCTTTATCAAATACATAAATATCTGAATTTGCAGTAACTTTTAAATCATCTGATATTTGTTCAAAATCAGCTTCATTATTTGCTACTCCATCAATTGCAACTATTACATCTTTACCAGTAAAGTTTTCAGTTGTAAATTGAACTTCTCCTGTTCCTTCTAATTTTATTCCTTGTTTTTCAGTTCCAAATTTTTCTCCATTGTTAAGAGCATTTTCTGTCAATCTTCCAAAAGAATCTTTTTCTGCTCCAACTTTAACTACTAATTTTCCATCTTCTTCAACTGTTATTGTTTTTAAAGCATCTCCTGTTACTATTTCAGCTTTTGAATCTAATATTAATGTTCCTGTTGCATCTGTAGCTACTTTTTTAACAATTCCATCTCCAACTGTTAAGCCAGCACCTAGAGTTAATTTTTTATTAATAAATGTTTCTCCTAAAACTGTAGAAGCTGCTCCTGTTCCAGTAGTTAAATCTCCATTAAAGATAGTAGTTCCGTTTGTTGTTAATGCTCCTGCAACTGTTACTTCTTTATCAAATAATGTAGTTCCATTTGTTTTAATAAATGAACCTCCAGTAGTTGTTACTGCATCTTTAAACCATGTTGTTCCATTTGTTGTTATTCCATTTGATCCAGCTGAACCAACTGTTACTGCTTTTTCAAATATTGTATTTCCATCTGTTGTTAATCTTCCAACCTTAACTTTTCCATTTATTGTAGTTTTTCCAGCTGTTTCAACTCCTCCTTTATTACTATCACCAATATTTCCTAATACAGTTGTATTGTCAAGTTTTAAAGTAGAATAAGAATCAAGTTTTATAGCTGTTTCAGTTTTATCTGCATTTACTGTAGAATCTTTTAGTGTTAAAACATTATTATTTCCTGATACTCCTGCTCCCAATACAATTCCAGAACCTTTAGTTAATTCTGTATCTTCTATATTGATTACAAAATTAGAAAGTGTTGTATCATCTGTTATATTAAGAGTACCTGCATTTCCTTTTGTAGGTTTTTGTCCTTCTCCTGCTGCTGGAGTATCTTTAGAAACAATATTAAGTACTTTTCCTGAAGCTTCTCCACCAGTTATTTCAATTGCTTTTCCTATTACTTTATAAGCTTGACCATTATTTCCGTCACCAAATATTATTCCTGCATCTCCACCATGTTCTAATTCATTTCCACCAACTATTTGTACCACTTGGTTTCCTTTTTCATCATATGCAGTAACAATACCCATATTTCCTTTTAAAGTATCTTCAGTTATTCCTTCTAGAGATTTGTCATTTCCACCAATAGCTTTTACAATTGCTTTTAATTGAACTACTGTTAATTTATCTCCTTCTAAACCTTCTCCAACTTTAGATAAATCTACTCCGTTTACTTTAAGAATACCAGTATTTCCTTCAAACTCAGCTTTCTCAGAAATTTTTGCATCTTTTCCAAATTCTGCTGTTCCGACATTTGTAAATGAACTTCCTTCTCCACCTAAAGTAGCTTTTTCTCCAAGAACAAGTTTAGCTCCTGATTGGTTAGTAAAGTCTACTTTACCAGTTCCTCCAACAGCACCATTTGCTAATTCTATTACTCCATCATTAGTAATTTTGAAAACTTCTTCTTCAGCTCTTAATGTTGCAGAATTTATTTCAGGTACAATAAATAAATGTCCATCTTTAGCAACTGATACTTTTGCATTGTTGATAAATGAAGAACCTGTTAAGTCTTCCACTTTTACTAAAGTTGTTCCTGCTGCCACATTAATATCTGCAGAGTTAATAAAGGTTCCTCCTTCTTCTTCATCAGTTTTTCCAAGAATAGCATATGCTAATTTTATTTCACCTTCTTTTTCAGAAACTGGAGTAGGTACTAAGTTAATAATTCCTTTATTTTCTACAGTTGCACCATTAGAAGCTTTTAATCCATATCCTTCTCCATTGACAGTAATAACATTTTCATTTATTCCTGTTACTCCTGCTCCTGTAGCTATTATTCCAACTCCTCCTGAAACTTCTATTGTTCCTTTATTTAATAGTGTTCCTTTGTTAGCATTATTAGTATTGTCACCTGCATTAGTGATATCCATTGCTGATCCAGATTTTATTGCTATTTTTCCAGTATTAACTATTGTAATTTCAGAACCTGAATTTGCATCAAATTTACCATTTAATGCATTACTCCATCCTTCGTTACCAATAGTTATATCTCCTGTATTTTCAACTAACATTTTTGCACCATTTGAAGCATTTGTATAAATAGCATTTTTAGCATTTTCAGAAGTTAAATTTCCTCTGTTTATTAATTTATATTCTTTTGCTTCTTTCCCGTAGTTAGTAATTAAAGAAGAAGTACCATCTTTCTCTCCTTTTCCTGTAATATCAACATTTATATCTAAGTTGGAATTATTTATAGCTAATAAAGCTCCATCATATAAAGCAGTTTCCATCTTTCCTGAAGAAATAACTATATTACTTCCTGTTACATTTATTTTATCTACACCTGTAACATTATCTATTGTATCATTAACTCCATCTTTTATTTCTAAAGTATTTCCTGTTCCTTTTAACTCAATTGCACCTACTTTAGCTTTTTCTCCACTTAAAGTTATAGCTTTATTTCCATCCTCTTTATCAGCATATATTTTTCCTTCTATTACTCCTGTATTAGTAAGAATAATATTATCTTCTACATTAATATCGCCTTTTACAGTTCCATTATTTGTAAAAGTTGCTTTTGCTTCTTCTTTTGCTCCAGAAATTGTTATTGCTGCCCAACCATTTTCAGCTTTTTCTATTGTTCCGTTATTAGTTGTAGTTGTAGTTCCAAATAAATTTAAAGTTGTTCTACTAAGATTTTTTCCACTTAATACAGCATCTTTTTCTATTGTTAATGTTATTCCATCTGTAACTGTCATTAACCATGATTTTTCATTTTTTGACTGAAGAGTACCTTTTGCTGTTATCTCATTTTTATCATTACCTTTCGCTATGTTTATTGCAGAAAAACGCTTTTCTCCATTACTACCTGTATTAATGTGTACTCCTAGATTATTATCTAAGAAAAATTTATCTGTTATTTCAGTTACATCATTTGTTGCTGTTCCCTCTGCTCCAACACCTGTTACAGTAGCTCCAAATGCTACAGTTCCTGCAATAAGGAATCCTACTACAGTTGCCATTGTTACTTTTACTCTCGTTTTTAACCATCTTTTCAATGATTTTTCTGTGCTAACATAATTGTTCATAAACAAAATCCCCCTTCTTGATTTTAATAAAAGTTTTTACATACAAAAAAATAAAATCTCTTTAACCCAAAAGAAAAAAATAATGCATAATTGTATAAATATTTAAAAAAATTTAAACATAAAAGATAGGAAGAAATTTTCATATTCTTTTGATACTTTTTTGTAAAAAAGCCAAAAAAAGCATGAAAATTTCTTTTCATGCTTTTAGTTTAATAACTTTTAAGTTTTTCTACACTTCTATGCCTATCTTTTTTCTTATTATATGCCTAAATAAAAAAATTATCAAGTCCTTTTATAAAAAAAATTTAAATATAAATCAAAATATTTTATTTTAGCTCAAAATTTCCTGAAAAAATCATAAAATACATTCTTATACAAAAATAGCGCGATTATCAATCGCGCTTTTCTTTTGTTTAATATACTTATGAATTCTAAATCTACTTCTTTAAAAACTATTTTTTCTAAATTTTTCTTTTGGATTTATTTTAGAATGTATAAATAAGTCCTGTTCCTACGAAATAAACAATATCATCATCAACTATAGGAGAATTTTTTATCTCTTTTGACACTCTGTTCACTCCTGCAAATCCCATTAAAGAGAAACTATCTGTAAGTCTGTAAGAACCTGTTAAATTAAGACCTATTGTATAAGCACTGTCTCCTTCATAGCTTCTGTTTATTCCAGAATTTCTTAAAGCTTCACTTTGACTTACACCAAAGTAGTAGTCAATGTAGTCAGAGTTAAAATATACAAAGTTTGCAGAAGGAATTAATGTAAGTTTTGAATTTACATAATAAGGTCTGTTAAGCTGGAATAAAACATTTCCACCTTCTTTTCCATAATCAACAGAAGCAAGCATTTCAATATCATAAAGTCCTGTATAAATAGTTACTTCTGCTCCTCCCATAACTTTATGATCTCTGTCATCAATATTTCTATAACCATGTTTCATATCATCTGCATCCATTTTGTATCCACCAAATGGTTTTACATAAAGTGATAATGTATAAAAATCATCTTGATAAACATTATATCCGAAACTAAATCCATTGACTGTTGCTCCTTTTAAGAAGAAGTTATCATATTCTAAATCTATCATAGGAAGAACATAACCATTTTCATCACTTTTATAAAGTTCTGTTGTTGCTCCATATCCTATACCTATACTATTTGCAAAAGCTGCCTGCCCTGCTAGTACCATTCCACATAAAAATAAAGCTGCCTTTTTCATTTTATTTCCCTCCTGATGCTCTCTGCTCTCTTTTTATTTTTATAAAATTATATTTTCCACTTGTTTTTCTCTTAAAACTTCTAAGCCCATTTGTAGGAAAAATACCTATACGCCTTATATTATATAAATCTTCCTGAAAAGATATGTCTCCACTGTCTGTTGCAACTGCAAATTCATATCCCTCTTCTTTTACAAACTCTTTCACTCCTTCATCTCTATCACCATAAGGATATGCAAAACAATTCATTTTTTTACCAAGCTTTTTCTCTAAAATATCTCTTGATTCAACAATTTCTTCATGAGCAATATTTTTATCAATTCTGCTCATTTTTGAATGTGTCATAGAATGTCCGCCAAATTCAATTCCATATTCCTGCATTTCAAGAATTTCATTATCATCCATTAAAGGAAATTTCTTTTCAGGATTTTCAGGATTATCCACATCCCATTTATTATATTTTAAAGTTCCAAGAAGATATATCACACTTTTAAAACCATATTTTTTTAATATAGGGAAAGCATGAGTATAATTATCTTTATATCCGTCATCAAATGTAAGAACAATCCATTTATTTCCTTTATCAAATCTATGTCTGTAATTCCCATTTTTTAAATCTTCAAAAGTTACAGTCTGATATCCTTTATCTTTAAGATATTTCATATGCTCTTCAAATTTTTCAACTGTAATATATGTTCCATGAACACCTTTTTCCTCGTCTCTGTCCTCAATAACTCTATGATACATAATTACAGGCATTTCATATTTTTTCTTAAGAACATATTGTTTTGAATAAATTTTTTCTATTCTATCAACAATTTTTTCAAATGAGAAATTTTCACGAACTATATTTCTTAGTCTTAAAAGTTCCTCTCTGCTTTTAGCAAGGCAAAGTTCTATATCTTTATTAACTGTACTTACATCAA
This sequence comes from Fusobacterium perfoetens, assembly GCF_021531595.1. NCBI lineage: Bacteria > Fusobacteriati > Fusobacteriota > Fusobacteriia > Fusobacteriales > Fusobacteriaceae > Fusobacterium > Fusobacterium perfoetens. Next base: position 5,649 of record NZ_JADYUD010000006.1, on the reverse strand, counting down.
CAATATCTTTAGAATCTATATTTCCAATATCTCCGAAATTACTTTTTAATCCTTCTGAAATTGTATTTTCTGATACAACACCTATATATTCTGATTCTCCAACTGCTATTACAGGTGTTCCAGAAAGAATCCCTTCTACAGCTACTCTTCCTGCCCCTATTACTACATGAGATTTTGAAATTTCTTCAGATACATTATTTATATATCCCATGAAATTTACTTTTTCTTTAAATTGCTTAAATCTTTCAGGAATATCTTTCCCACCTATTACACGGATATTATACCCATCATTTTTAATAAGCTCCTTTAAAAGATTATAAGTAACATCTCCTTTAGGGCCTGAAAGTCTTCCTATAATAGAAACCACTGTTTTTCCTTTTTCTTTTTCTACTTCAGAAAAACTATATTCCTCACAATTTACAGGATTTCTTAAAACTTCTATTTTTTCTTTTTTAAAATGAAGTTCTTCTGCCATCTGCTCATAAACATTTTCACAAACTGCCAAAGAATAGTCTCCAAACCCTTTTACAAGTTTTCTGCTCAAGTGAACTGGCTGTTTTCCATGAGTAGTTGTCACAAGAGGTATTCCTGCTATTTTACATGCTATCATAGAACTCCATGAAGATGCTCTTGAATGAGCATGAACCACATGAATATCTTTTTCTTTTATTATTCTTAAAAGCTCTTTTATATGCTTTATTCTCTGTGATAATTTTCTTTTATTAAATTCTATTTTAAAATACTCAGCTTCTGTTTCTTTAGTTAAAGTATCAGATACTATATATACATTATTTCCTCTTTTTATAAGTTCATTTGCAAGATTTACTGCATATACTTCTGCACCTGTAACTTCAAGCTGAGAAAGTGCCATTAATATATTCATTATTCCTCCGTTTTATAAAAGTTAATCACTTAAGTCTTCTACAAACATTAGATATTCTTCTATTTTTTCACTATAAGATTTTACTGTCATTTCATTAATACGCTCATAATTCTCATTATTTTTATAAAGCTGATTGCGAAGAAAATTAAATCTTCTTCTCAGTTTTCTTAAATCCGATTTTTTTATTGGAGATTCCACAACTCTATCAAAATATTTTACAGTTTTATTGTATTCATCTACAAATTCAAACTGATCATAATTATATGATAATGAGGCACATGAAAAAAATGTTACAGATAAAACCACTGCCAATATATTTTTCTTCATTAATTCCTGCCTGTCTTTTATTTGTAAATATAAAAATTTATGACTGAACAGTCATTTTCAATGATAGCATACCATATTACGACCATCCAGTCAACCTGTTTTATCTTTTTATTTCCCTGTTAAAATAACAAATAAAATTCGGAAGATCCTTTGAAATATATTCCCATGTATGAACTTCATCTTTATATATATATCCTTTAAAGTCTACTTGATATTTTTTTAATCTTCCTACTATATCTATCCACTGCTGAAGCATAAGATAAGGTTTTTTATCCTCAGCTCCTACACTTATATAAAACTTTTTTCCTTTAAGTCTCTTTGGATCAATAACCTTTATTATGCTGTAAGGATCTTGCTTTAAAATTCTCCATCCCCATGAACTAAATATTCTTATAAAAAGAGATTTATCAACATCATTAAAAAGAAACTTAGGTATATATACATACCTCATTATTCTCATTACTCTTCTATTTACACTCATTCTTATAAGACTCACAGCTCCTGAAAAACTTCCTACTACACTGTATTTTTCTGGATGCATAAATCCTAATTTAAATGCTCCATATCCTCCCATTGAAAAACCTGCTATTCCTATTTTTCCTTTAGGAGATATTTTTCTGGCTTCTTCATAAAGTTCACCAGTAAAATAATCTTCATATTTATGCTTTGGATCTTTGAAAAAATTTGTATACCAGCTTTCACCATTATATCCAGAAGCAGGAAGTATAAAGATAATATCATCTATAAGATTTATTTCTCTTAAAGTTAGATAATTTTCAAGAAGACATGCTCTGTTTATCCAATCTTCAGGATAATCCCTTATTCCATGAAGAAGAAAAAGACAAGGAGTATCTTCTTTTATTTTTCCTTTCGGTGTAACAAGAATATATCTCATTTTTTCATCTACATGAACACTGTCTAAAAATTTTTCTTCTATGTTAAGATACTCATCTATCTTATCAAAATCATATTTTTTAAAACATTTATCTTCTTTACTTACATAACTCACTTCAGAAAAACTTTTTACTCTTTTCAGTTTTCTCTCAAGTTTAAAATCATAAGGATATGTAACAATATAAAAAAGGAGAGAAAAAACTGCCAATATTATTAATATATTAAGTGCCATTTTTCATCTCCTTTATATTTTAGTTTATTTTATTAGAATGCTGCATTTCCTGGAGTTCTTGGGAATGGTATTACATCTCTTATATTAGTCATACCTGTAATATACATCATCATTCTTTCAAATCCAAGTCCATATCCTGAGTGAGGGAAACTTCCAAATCTTCTTAAATCAAGATAGAAACTGTAATCTTCTTTTTTAAGTCCCACTTCATCCATTCTTTTTTCAAGAGCTTCAAGATCATCCTCTCTTTGAGATCCTCCTATTATTTCTCCTATACCTGGAGCAAGAAGATCCATTGCTCTTACTGTTTTTCCGTCTTCATTAAGTTTCATATAGAAAGCTTTTATATCTTTTGGATAATCTGTTAAAAATACAGGTTTTCCAAAATGTTTTTCTGCAAGGAATCTTTCATGTTCACTTTGTAAATCTATTCCCCATTTTACAGGATAACTGAATTTTTGTCCTGAAGCAAGAAGAATATCTATAGCTTCTGTATAAGTAACTCTTGCAAATTCATTATTTAAAACATTATTTAATTTATCTATAAGACCTTTTTCTATAAATTGATTGAAGAATGCCATTTCTTCAGGACATTCATCCATAACATATTTTATAATATATTTTATCATTGCTTCCCCTAAATCCATATTTGCATTTAAGTCTGCGAAAGCAATTTCAGGTTCTATCATCCAGAATTCTGCAGCATGTCTTGAAGTATTAGAATTTTCTGCTCTGAATGTAGGTCCAAATGTATATATATTTCTGAATGCTGAACAATAAGTTTCTCCATTTAATTGTCCACTTACTGTTAAGTTAGTTGATTTTCCAAAGAAATCTTTAGAGTTGTCAACTGCTCCTGCTTCTGTTTTAGGAAGATTATTGAAATCAAGAGTTGTTACTCTGAACATTTCTCCTGCTCCTTCAGCATCAGAACCTGTTATAATTGGAGTGTGAGTATAAACAAATCCTTGTTCTTGGAAAAATTTGTGAATTGCATAAGCAAGTACAGATCTTACTCTGAATACAGCTGCAAATGTATTTGTTCTTGGTCTTAAATGAGCTATTTCTCTTAAATATTCAAAAGACTGTCTTTTATTTTGAAGTGGATAGTCTAGAGAGGCTTTTTGAATTATTTTTACATCTGTAGCTTTTATTTCTGTTGCCTGTCCTTTTCCTTCTGATTCTTTAAATATTCCTCTTACTGTTATTGAAGATGAAATTGAAAGGTGTGAAATCTCTTCAAAATTTTCAAGTTCTGTATCATATACAACTTGTATTCCTTTGAAAAAAGAACCGTCATTAAGTTCTATAAATCCAAAGTTTTTCTGATCTCTAAGTTTTCTTACCCAACCTGAAACTTCTATTTCTTTTCCAAGAAACTCTTTTTCATTTCTGTATAAGTTTCTTACTGTTGTCTTGCACATAAAATTATCCCCCTAATTTAGTTTTTCTTTATCTTCTGTTGTGTCGTCTACTATTTCAATATTATCAAGCTGAGCTTTTACCTGTGCTCTAAATTTTTCAAGGTAAAGCTGTCTGTATTTATGTCTTTCATCTGCCTCTTCTTCTGTCAGAGGTCTTGTTTTTGCAAGTTTAGAAAAATAATTTATTTTTTCTATTATTTCCTTCATTTCCATTTTTTTCTCCTATTCGCTTTTAAATAAGCATAAATCATATTGCTAATTATACATTTTATTTTGTTTCTTGTCAAACATACTCTTATTTATATTAATAACTATTCCTATTCCTGCAAATATAGTTATAAGAGAACTTCCTCCATAGCTAAATACAGGCATTGGAATACCAAACACAGGAAGAAGACCTAAAGCTACAAATATATTTATTAAAAACTGACTTATTATATATCCTCCTACACCAAGAGCAAGATAACGACCAAAACTATTTTTGCAGCTTATTCCTGTTTCAACAATGAGATTATAAAGAGTAAAAAATAATACTATAACTAAAATTACTCCTATAAATCCCATTTCTTCACCAAATAATGCCATTATAAAGTCTGTATGTATTTCAGGAAGATAATTATATTTCTGTACTCCATTTCCATAAGATCTTCCTAAAAGTCCTCCATTCCCAAAAGCAAGAAGTGATTGTCCAACTTGATATCCTATATCTGCATTTCCTATATATTTATCTGTTATAAGCCCTTCTAAAAATATTTTAATTCTTTCTACTTTATAGCCACCATCTATTTTATCTCCATAGTTAACTATAAAATAACTTCCTGCTGCAGCCAAAATTCCACCAATAGCAACTGTTCCTGTTATTATTTTCTTATCTATTCTAGTTAGAAAAAGCATAAAAATATAAATTGCTCCATAATGAATAACTGTTCCAAGGTCATTTTGACGGCATATTAATATAGCAAATATTCCAAAAATTAATGCTGAATTAAATACTACAGTTTTTGCTGGGAGATTCTTTTCTTCACCCTTTGCCAAAACATTTGCAAGAAGAATTATAAAAGGAATTTTCAGTATTTCAGCTGGCTGTACAGTAGTAATTCCAAGGTTTATCCAACCACTTGCACCATTAACTGTTTTTACAATACTTTTAGGTCCTATTATAATAAAAATAAGTATACCTATTGATAATAAAAAAAGCATTCCTTTCATAAAAGGTTTTTTATATACTTGATAACTCATAACAGCAGGAACAAGTGCTGTTCCTAAAGCAACTCCCATTATAAGTATATGCTTTTTTACACTAAATAAATCTTCTTTATAAAATCCTACACTTAACATATTAAGAATACTTAAAATAATAAGTATTGCCATAATTAAAAGAATACTTCTGTTTCTTCTTCTTATTCTTATGCCTTCAGCTTTTTTTTGGATATTTTCATCTATTTCATTGTGCTGATGATAAATACTTTTATTCTCAATTTTCATATTATCATTATTTCCCCGCTCTCAATATTTCAAATAATATTATAGCATATTTTCATATGTAGAGACTTTATTTTTTAGGTATTTTAATAAATTAATAAAATAAAAAAGCAGCTGCAGAATTTATAAAAATAAATTTTATACTTCTGAATACAACTGCTTTTTATATTAAAATATTTTTTCCAAAAAATAAAAAATGGCGCTTCTTGTTGGACTTGAACCAACGACAACACGATTAACAGTCGTGTGCTCTACCGACTGAGCTAAAGAAGCACCTGTCTCGAAACTTTTGTTTAATCCTGTCGGAAAAACTGTTTCAAGATTTAGTAAAAGATTGGCAAGTTCCTATCCTCCCAAAGGGCTGCCCCCTAAGTACTTTCAGCGTTTACAGGCTTAACTTCTAGGTT